>CAZMQP010000030.1:9014-15050 GCA_964568385.1 uncultured bacterium | reverse complement strand
CCTCGGGCCGGCTCGACCTGGTCATCGTCGGCGGCGGCGTCGCGGGCATGGCGGCGGCCGTCGAGGCGCGCCGCGCGGGCCTGTCGTTCGAGGTCGTGGAATCGGCGCAGCCGTTCTTCACGCTCGTCAACTTCCCGAAGGGCAAACCCATCTTCACCTACCCGCACGCCATGACCCCGGCGGGCTCGCTCCAGGTCCGCGCCGAGGTCAAGGAGGCGCTGGTCGAGGAACTCGACGCCCAAGTGCGCGAGGCGGGTATCACGGTCCGCGAGGCGCGCGCCGAGCGCGTGGAGCGCCGCGGCGGCGACGACCTGGTGGTGCACCTGAGCGGCGGCGGCCGCATCTCCGCCCGCCGTGTCCTCGTGGCCATCGGCCGCAGCGGCGATTTCCGCAAGCTGCACGTGCCCGGCGAGGACCTGCCCAAGGTGTTCAACCGGCTGCACGATCCGATGGAGTACGCGGGACGCCGGGCGCTCGTCGTGGGCGGCGGTGACTCGGCGCTCGAGGTGGCGATCGCGCTGGCGCAGGGGGGCGCCGAGGTGACGCTCTCCTACCGCCGCACCACGTTCGCGCGGCCCAAGCCCGAGAACGTGGAGCGGCTCGAGCGCCTGCTCGCCGACCCCGCGGCGCTCGTGGGCGTCGAGCACCCGAGCAGTGAGCGCGTCGGCACCGCGATGACGCCCGCCATGCGCGCCGGCCGCGCCCCAGGCCGCATCACGCTGCGGCTCGGCTCCGAGGTCGCGCGCATCGAGGAGTCGCGCGTCGTGCTGCGCACGCCATCCGGCGAAGACGAGACGCTCCCCAACGACGTGGTGTTCCCGATGCTCGGCCGCGAGGCGCCGCTGGCGTTCTTCCGCCGCTCCGGCGTGCCCATCGCCGGCGAGATGACGCCCCGGCGCTGGGCCGCGATGACCGCGTTCCTTCTCTTCTGCACCTGGCTCTACGACTGGAAGTCGGGCGGGTTCTTCACCGCGCTCTGGTACCGCAGGCAATGGTTCCCGGTGAACCTCCCCGACCTGCTCGCCGCCGCCGGCGGCTCGCTGGCCACCGCGGCCGCCGATCCCTCGACCGTGCTCGGGACGCTCGCGATCAGCGCGTCGGGGCCCTCGTTCTATGTGACGCTCGCCTACTCGATCGTCGTCACCGCGTTCGGCCTGGCGCGCATCCGGCGCCGCCGCACGCCCTACATCACCGTGCAGACCTGGACGCTCATGCTGGTGCAGGTGATCCCGCTGTTCCTGCTGCCCGAACTGATCCTGCCGCTCATGGACCAGCACCACTGGATCGCGAAGGGCGTCGCGGACGCGCTCTTCCCCGCCGTGGACTACGGCCACGGCCGCGAGTTCTGGCGCGCCTATGGCTTCGTGCTCGCGTGGCCGCTCAACGTGTACAACATCTTCACGCACGAGCCGTTGTGGGCGTGGATCGGCATCGGGTTCGTGCAGACGTGCGTCATCATCCCGCTCGGGATCTGGCGCTTCGGCAAGGGCTTCTACTGCGGCTGGATCTGCTCGTGCGGCGCGCTCGCCGAGACGCTCGGCGATACGCACCGCCACAAGATGCCGCACGGCCCGGGCTGGAACCGCCTCAACCTGGCCGGGCAGGGGATCCTCGCGATCGCCGTGATCATGCTGATCCTGCGCGTCGTGAGCTGGGCATGGCCCGGCGCCGATCCGATCGACGCCGTGTTCGACCCGTGGCTCAAGACGCCCTACAAGTGGATCGTGGACGTGTTCCTCGCCGGCATCGTCGGCTATGGCGTCTACTTCTGGTACTCGGGCCGCGCGTGGTGCCGCTTCTTCTGTCCGCTCGCGGCGCTCATGCACGTCTACGCGAGGTTCTCACGCTTCGCGATCGTGCCCGAGAAGAAGAAGTGCATCTCGTGCACGCAGTGCACCACCGTCTGCCACATGGGCATCGACGTGATGAGCTTCGCCAACAAGGGTCTTCCCATGCAGGACCCCGAGTGCGTGCGGTGCTCCGCCTGCGTCCACGTCTGCCCGACCGGCGTGCTGCAGTTCGGTCAGGTGCGCGGCGACGGCACGCTCATCTCGGTGGACTCGCTCATGGCCTCGCCGGTGCGGATGCGCGAGGGGGGCTGAGCGCTCCGTCGACCTCGCTCACTCCCCCATCGCCTCGGTCACCGCCTTCACCTCGACCCACTGCGTGCGCGATGCCTCGCCGGCGCTGAGGGTGACCTTGTACCGCCCCGGCGCCACGTGCTGCGGCTGCCCGGCGTCCGCCGGGCTCGTGAGCCGCTCGGCGGGCTCGCCTGCGCGCAGGTCCCAGACGACGCGGTGGAATCCCGGCCGGCCCGAGGCGCCCGTGAGCCTGCGCACGAGCCGGCCGTTCGCGTCCTCCACCTTGAACGTGACGCCGTCCTCGAACTCCTGCGGCACGAAGTAGTCGAACCACGCTCCGAATGGCGGGTTCTTCGCGGCGAACTGGCTCTGCCCCCACTTGTGCCCGAGCGCGCGCGCCACCCAGGTCCACGCCGGCTTCGGGGTGAAGAACGAGACCGAGTCGGTGAGCGTCGTGGACTTCCACTCCTCGAACACCTGGATGCCGTCGAGCACGTAGAGGCTCCGCCCGTGCGTGCCCACGATGAGGTCGAGGTCGCGCGGATGGATGAGCAGGTCGTCCACGGGCACGGTCGGCAGCCCCGGCATCTTCATCCAGCGCCGGCCCGCATCGAGGCTCATCCACAGCGCGTGTTCGGTGCCGGCGAACAGCAGGTCCGGGTTCTTCCGGCCCGCGCGCACCACCTTGACCGGTGCGTCGGCCGGCAGCCCGGCGCCGATCGGCGTCCACGAGCGGCCGCGATCGCGGGTCACGAACAGGTAGGGCCGGTCGTCGTCGGTGCGATGGCCGTCGAACGCCACGTACGCGGTGTGGGCATCGTGGTGCGAGGCCTCGATGCGGCTGACGTACGTGCCCTTGGGCACCCCGCGCACATTCGCCGTGAGTTCGGTCCACTGCCCGCCGGCGTCGCCCGAGACCCACAGCCTGCCGTCGTCGGTGCCCGCCCACAGCACGCCCGCCTTCACCGGCGACTCGGTCAGCGACACGATGGTGCAGTGCTGCTCGGCCACCGAGCCGCCGCTCATCATGCGGGCGGGGTCCCGCGTCGTCAGGTCGGGGCTCACCTTCTCCCAGTGCTCGCCGCGCTGCGACAGCTTGAACACGTACTGGCCGCCCATCCACAGCACGCTCGGGTCGTGCGGCGAGATCAGGAACGGCGTGTTCCAGTTGAACCGCATCACGGGCTCGCCCTCGTGGTGGGACGGGCGCAGGTAGCGCTCGCGCCCGGTCACCAGGTGCTGCCGCGTCAGGTGCCCGCCCTGGGATTCGTAGTACACGGTGTTCGGGTCGGTGGGGTCGGCCGCCACATGGAAGCCGTCGCCGCCACCGAGCACGTACCAATGGTCGTTCATGATGCCGTAGCCGGTGCGCGAGGGGTCGAGCCAGCTCTCCACCTCGAACCGCGTCCGCGAGGGGCCGCCCCAGCTCTGGTTGTCCTGCAGTCCGCCGTAGACACGGTAGTAGGGCTCACGCATGTCCGCGGCGATGTTGTAGAACTGGCCGATCGCGAGGTTGTCGAGGTAGTGCCAGCTGGCGCCGCGGTCCCAGCTCTGCTTGATGCCGCCGTCGGTGCCGAGCAGCAGGTGCTTGCCGTTCGACGGATCGATCCACATGGCGTGCATGTCGGGGTGCAGGTTCTTCGAGCCCCCGCCTCGGAACGTGCGGCCGCCATCGTCGGAGACGTAGGTCTCGAATCCGTTCAGGTAGACGCGCGAGCTGTCGTCCGGCTGCACGCGGATCAGGCTGAAGTAGAACGGCCGGGGCGCCCACGGCGACAGGCGCTCCCACGAGTCGCCGCCATCCACGCTGCGGAACACGCCGCCCGCGCGGCTGTCATCCTGGAAGTCGTCGACCCGGCCGCCCTCGTCGCTCTCGACCACGGCGAGGATCACGTTCGGCGCCTTGGCGTAGAGCGACAGCCCGATGCGCCCCGTGCGCCTGGGCAGGCCCTTCGTGAGCCGCGTCCACGTGGCGCCGCCGTCGCGCGTGCGCCAGATGCCCGCCTTGTCGGAGACGCCGCTGAACGACCACGGCGTCCGCTTGCGGGCCCACAGCGCCGCGTACACGGTGCGCGGGTCGCTGGGGTCGAGGGCGAGGTCCACGGCGCCCGTCTGCGCGTCCACCTTGAGCGAGTGCTCCCACGTGCGCCCGCCGTCGGCGGTCTTGAACACGCCGCGCTCGGGGTTGTCGCCCCACAGGCGGCCCAGTGCGGCCACATAGACCGTGTTGCTGTCGGTCGGATGCGTGACGATGCGCCCGATGTTGGAGGTCCGCTCGAACCCGACCCGCTTCCAGGTCGCGCCGGCATCCTCCGACTTGTAGACACCCTTGCCCCACGACGACGAGTTGCGGCTGTTGGCCTCGCCGGTGCCGACCCATACGATCCTCGGCTGCCGCTGCCACAGCGCGACGGCGCCGATCGAGGACACCTCCTCCTTGTCGAAGAGCGCGCTCCACGTGGTGCCGTGATTGACCGTCTTGAACAGCCCGCCGGTGCCGGTGCCCACGTACCACGTGGCCGGATCGGACTCCGCCACCGCGATGTCGCTGATGCGGCCGCCCATGTTGGCCGGACCGATCGATCGGAACGAGAGCTCCTTGAAGAGCTTCATCTCGAGCGCGGGCGGCGCCGGCGCGGCGGCCTTCGCCGGCGCCGCGAGCGCCGGAGCGGCGAGGGCGAACGTGAACGCCAGCGAACCGGCGAGGATCGGGATGCGGCGCGCGAACGGACCGGGCATCGGGGACCTCATGAGCGGGTCCCGGCAGCTCGGGGAGGGCGCCGGGAGCGGGGAGATGTGGCGGGAACGGGCACCGACGCTAGCACAGCACCCGGCGCGCGCAGGCGGCGGGTCCCGACGAGCGCGGCGGTTCAGCCGCCCGGAGTCGCCCGCAGCGCGGCCACGCGGGCCAGGAATCCGCGCATCCACCGCGCCCGCGCCGCGCTCTGCCAGACGAGCCGCTCGGCGAGGCCCGCCTGCATCGCCAGCGCCGGCACGAACGTGGCGTGGACGAGCCCGGCGTCCGGGTGCACGCACCAGCCGCCCAGCTGGTCGAGTCCGGTCCACTCGCGCGCCTCGGCCTCGTTGAGCAGGGCCGCCGTCGCCGCGAAGCGCTCGGCCACCGGCTCGGCGTCCACCGGCGCCGAGAGCAGCACGAGCAGGCCGCCGCCGAGCCGCGGGTGCGGCTGCGCCGCCTGCACCCGAAGCAGCGCCGTGCCGGCCCCCGGCGCGGAACCGGGCGCCGGGTCGCCATGCGCCGCGGCCGGGAGCTCGGCGTGGAAGCCGCCGGCGGCCGCCTGGAGCCTCGTCCACGGTGCGGGCTGAAGCGAACGCAGCGCCGCGAGCGCGGCCTCATCGAGCGCCGCCTCGCCGAGACGGCCCTCGGCGTAGGCGCGCCACCCGCCGGCGAGCGGCGAGGGCTCCTCGCGCGGTTCGCAGCCCGGGGCCGATGCCGCGGGCGGCTCGCCGCCCAGCGACTCGACGAGGCCCGAGGCGGCGAGCGACTCGGGGATCTGCAGCAGCGCCGCATGCGCGAGACGCTGCGCCGCGGCGGACGCCTCGCCGGCATCGGCGGTGACGCAGGCGTGAAGCGAGAGGAGCCCGGTCTCGGCGTCCCAGCGCACCGCCGACAGTCCGTGACGCGCCGCGTTCCAGCGCGCGATCGCCGCGAACGCCGCGCCCGAGCCCTCGACCCGGCGCGCCAGCGCCAGTTCGGCGTGCACGCGGGCCACACGGACGCCGCCGTGCGGGCGCACCTCCTCGGCACGCACCTGCTGCGGCGCACGCCACGGCCACCACGCGAAGCCGCGCGGCAGTTCGCTCGTGTGCTCGGGCTCGGGCGCGAGCGCCGACCGCAGGTGCTCGGCGATCTCGAGCCCCGGGTCGCGCATGCGCGTGCTACTTCACGTCGAGGAGTTCGACGTCGAACACGAGCGTGGCGTTGGGCGGGATGACG
>CAZMQP010000030.1:0-9004 GCA_964568385.1 uncultured bacterium | reverse complement strand
ACCGCGCGCGCCGTAGCCCAGGTCCGGCGGGATCGTGAGCTTGCGCTTGCCGCCGATGCGCATGCCCTTGATGCCCTGGTCCCAGCCCTGGATGACCTGGCCCGAGCCCAGCTGGAAGCTGAACGGCGTGCCGCGGTCGAGCGAGCTGTCGAACTTGGTCCCGTCCGCGAGACGGCCGGTGTAGTGGACCGAGACCGTGAGGCCGGGATCGGCCATCGTGCCGGAGCCCACCGCGACATCCTCGTACACCAGACCGCTGGCCAGCTTGTGCACCTTGGATGCCTCCTGTCGGGGTGGCGTGCTCACGGCCGGCGCCTGGGCGGCGGAGCGGGTGTTGGACGAGCCGCATCCCCCGGCGAGCGGGGCGAGCGCGGCGATCACGAGCAGCGGCAGGACATGGGAACGCATGGGGTGGCACCTCCGGAGATGGGTCTCGGGAACGGGGCGGGACCGTCCCACAGGGGCGCCGGGCGCGGCAAGTGGCCGCGCGCGCCGCCCTGAAGTCCGGCGCTGGCCTTGCCGATACCCTCCCGGACAGCCGACCGCCCGGAAACGGGCCCTCCCCCCTCATCCCACCCCCCGACCGGTGAGAGGCCACGTGGACATCTCCAATCTCGTCGTCGCCCGCTACAACGATGGCCGCGTCCTCAAGGGCACGACCCGGGACTTCTCGGCGAACCGCACCATGTTCCACATCGAGGTGCAGGACTCGGGTGAGGTCGTGGAACTGCGCTGCCGCCAGCTCAAGGCGCTGTTCTTCGTGCGCACGCTCGAGGGAGACTCCTCGCGCCAGGACCTGCGCGGCTTCGTGGACGGCCCGCAGGAGACGTCGCACGGCCGCAAGATCGCGGTGCGCTTCCGCGACTCGGAGTTCCTGTGCGGCTACACGCTGTCGTGGTCGCCCGACCGAGAGGGGTTCTTCCTGTTCCCGGCCGACACGGGCGGCAACAACCAGCGCATCTATGTCGTGACCGCCGCGACCCAGGAGATCAAGGCTGGTCCCGCCGCCGAGGCCCTGGCGCAGCGCATGCTCGGCGAGGAGTCGAAGCGCCCGGCCGAGACGCCGGCGCCGGCCGCGCCGGCCGCGGGCGCGCCGCCGCGACCCGGCCTGTCGGGCCGTCCCTCGGCGGCGTTCCTGCGCCCGTCGAGCGCGATGTCGCGCCCCAAGCCCACCGACCGCACCGACGCCGCCTGAGGGCTTTGCGGGAGGCGGCCGGGCACACGACCGCCCGCCGGGGTTCCGGCGGGCGTGACCCGAGGCGGCGGGCCGCCTCGAGGCTACTTGCGGGTCTTCTTCTGGGCGCGGGCCTTGGCGGCCTTCTTGCGGGCACCGGCCTTGGCGCGCTTGCGACGCAAGCGGAACTTGTAAGCGGTCATCCGTCTGATCCTCCGGCGCGGTCGCGCGTGGTTCGGGCGCGGGCACCGGGTTGGCGACCGCAGCGGGGCAGTCTACCCGCTCCGCCGGGTCGGGCTCAAGCGGCGCCCGCTCACTGGAGCTCGAGGAACTTGAGGTCCACCGGGCCGTAGAGTCCGCCGCCCTGCCCGCCGAACCACTCGCCACCCTTGCGCAGGGCCTCGCTGGGCACGTCGAGCACCGGCTGGCCGAGATCCTCGACCGCCGCGATGCGGGGCGTCGTGGGCAGCGCGTAGCGCTCGCTGGCCAGGTAGTCCTCGAACTCGTCGAGGGTCCAGGCGAACAGCGCGTCCACGTCCCAGATGAGCTGCACCTCGCGGCCGCGCACCAGGTCGGGCGGATCGTCGGGACCGGCGGCCTCGAAGCGCCCGACGGCGCAGCAATCGCAGCCGAACCAGAAGTCGAGCGGCCCCACCACGCGCAGGTTCTCGGAGATGCGGGCCTCGGTCGGCGCGTCCCGCCACACGTTGCCGAGCAGCTCGGAGATGGCGAACAGGTAGCGCAGCAGCGCGCGCGGGTCATCGGAGGCGGCGCCGCGCAGGCCGGTCGCCAGCACGCGGATGTTACGGATCGCCTCGAGCCGCACCCACGGCGACCGCCGGTTGGTGAGCGCGGTCAGGTTGTGCAGCGAGCCGTCGAGCCGCTCGCGCGAGAGCGCCAGCAGGTCGTCGAAGGTGCTGCCGCCCTTGTCGAGGAACTCCACGGTCCGCCGCATCGCCTGGTTGAGCGGCAGGTAGGCCGCCCGCAGCGTCGTCCAGTCCTCGGTCAGTCGCTGCTTGGCGATCACATCCCAATCGGCCATGCGTTCCTCCCTCCTCGGATCCGGGTGCACTGCGAAGGGACGCCCCGAGGCGGCGCGGTGCCGGCCCAGTATAGCCAGCGTGCAAGCGTCCGGCCACCCGCGCGAACCCAGCGCCGGACCGGGCCATGCTTGACGCGACCCGGACAGCGGAGGGCCGCCCGCCGCGCTCAGGCCGTACGCGCCTCGCTCACGGGCGCGGGCGCCGGCACACGGGAGACGCGCACGGGCGCACCGGCGGCGCTCGAGGCGCGCACCGCGTCGAGTGCCGCCTGGACCGGCACCGCGTCGTCGGCGAACGAGGGCGAAAGCGGCTCGCTCCGGGTGATGGCGCGGTGCAGCCGGTCCACCATGACCCGGAACGGCGCGATCAGCGCGGGCTCGCCCTCGATCCGCTCGAGCGCGAGCGACTCGGGGATGGCCAACTCCTCGGGCTCGGCGCCCGGCGCCAGCCGCCACAGGCGGTATCCGGTCTCGTCCCACCGCAGCGTCGCCTCCTCACCGTGCACCTCGAATCGCTCGAAGCGGTACGGCGCCGTCGCATCGAGGTCCACGAGCGCCGTCTCGCCGCCCGCGAAGGTGTACTGGAACGTGCAGGCGTCGTCGGCGGTGGCCACGCCCTCGGCGCCGCCGGCGGGCGCGCCGCGCCGGGGCTGCTGCACGCGCACGCTGCCCCAGGCGAGCACCGGCTCGCCGAACACCAGCCGCAGGCAGTCGGTGTGGTGCGAGCCGAGCGCCCCGAGGATGCCGCCCCCGCGCGCGGCGTCGGCGAGCCAGTTCATCGGGCGGCCGGCTGCCGAGTGCCAGATCGGGTAGCGCCCGAGGATCTCGGCGCGTCTCGGCCGGCCGATGGCCCCGGCCCGGATGAGCGCCAGCGCCTGCGCCCGGGCCGGGAGGAAGCGGAACTCGTGATTGATCCCGGCGACGCGGCCCGCGGCGTGCGCCGCGTCGCGCATCTCGACCGCCTGCCACAGGTGCATCGCCGTGGGCTTCTCGCAGTGCACGTGGGCGCCGGCCGCGAGCGCGGCGAGCATCATCGGATGATGCAGGTCCACGGGGGTGGCGATGCTGACCAGTTCGGGGGCCTCGGCCGCCAGCAGTGCGCGCCAGTCGTGATGCGCCGAGGGGATGCCGAGTTCGGCGGCGATGCGGCGGGTCCGCTCGGCGTTCGAGCCGGCGATCGCCACCAGGTCGAAGCCGGGGTGACGCTGGAAACCGGGTGCCTGCACCAGCCGGGCGAACGAGGTGCCGAACAGGGCGACGCGAAGGCGCTTCATGGCGGGGTCTCCTGGCCGGAGCCGGATGGGGGAAGCGGGCAGCGTGCGCGGGCGCCGCCTCGGCGTCAACGCGCTGTGCTAGCCTGTCCGACCGTCCCGCCGTTCCCCGCACCCCGAGCCGGAGGATTCCCATGCGCGATCCGCGCACGCGCCAGCTGGCCCATCTGCTCGTCCATCACTCGACCCGGCTGCAGGCCGGCGAGGCCGTGCTGATCGAGGCGTTCGACCTGCGGTCCTCACTGGTGCATGAGCTGGTCGAGGAGGTGCAGGCGGTCGGGGCCATTCCGGTGGTGTCGCTGCGCGACCAGTCGGTCATCCGGGCGCAGCTCCTCGGGGCCACCGAGGCGCAGCTCGCGCTGCAAGGCGAGATCGAACTGCAGCAGATGAAGGCGGTGCAGGCTTACATCGGCATCCGTGGCGCGGAGAACGTCAGCGAGCTCGCCGATGTGCCCGCCGACCGCATGGCGATGTACCAGCGCCTCGTGGCGCAGCCGGTGCACCTCAACTACCGCGTCAACCACACGCGCTGGGTGGTGCTGCGCTACCCGAACGCGGCCATGGCACAGCTCGCCAACATGAGCACCGAGGCGTTCGAGGACTTCTACTTCCGCGTCTGCAATGTGGACTACGGCCGCATGCGGGACGCCATGCAGCCGCTCGTCCAGCGCATGCGCCGCACCGACCGCGTGCATCTGAAGGGGCCCGGCACCGACCTGCGCTTCTCGATCCGGGGGATCGGCGCCGTGCCGTGCTTCGGCGAACGCAACGTGCCCGACGGTGAGTGCTTCACCGCGCCGGTGCGCGACTCGGTCGAGGGCACCATCACCTACAACACCCCGTCGGTGTACCTCGGCACGACCTACGACCACATCGCCTTCACGTTCGAGCGCGGCCGCATCGTGCGCGCCACCGGCAATCCGCAGGACAAGCTCGACCACCTGCTCGACACCGACGACGGTGCGCGCTACATCGGCGAGTTCTCGCTCGGCTTCAATCCGTTCGTCCAGCACCCCATGAAGGACACGCTGTTCGACGAGAAGATCGCCGGGTCGCTCCACTTCACGCCGGGCCAGTGCTACGAGACCACCGAGAACGGCAACCGCTCCAAGGTGCACTGGGACCTGGTGCTCATCCAGCGTCCCGAGTACGGCGGCGGCGAGGTGTGGTTCGACGGCGAGCTCATCCGCAAGGACGGCCTGTTCGTGGTGCCGGACCTGGCGGGCCTGAACCCGGACCAGCTCGGGCGCGACTAGCCGCTCCCCTGCCCCGGCGTCAGTCGAGCTGGACGATGCGCGTCGTGAGGGTGCGGTCCGCGAGCCGGGCGCGCAGGAAGTAGACCCCGCGCGACAGCGTCACGCCGTCCGCGCCGCGCCCATCCCACGGCAGCACGCTCACGCCCTTCGGCATCTCACGGTCGGCCAGCGTGCGCAGCCGGCGGCCCTGCAGGTCGAGCACGTCGACGCGCACCGGACCCGCCGCGGGCAGGTCGAGCAGGATGGACGGCCCGACGCCGGGCGGCGTCCGAACGCTGGCCCACAGGCGCCCGGTGCGGAACGGCCTATCCTCGAGGTCGTCGCCGGAGGGCGGATCCACGGGCGGCGGCGGCGGCGGCGGGGGCGGTGGCACGGGCCGAGGCGGCCCGACCGCGAGCACGCCCGACTCCACCGTCTGGTCGGTCAGGCGCAGGCGGAACCGGGTCACGGTGGTGGTGTCGCTGGTGGCCGGGTAGCGGCGTGCGACCCATCGGAACTCGGAGGAGTCCCCGCCGACGGGGATGGCCTCGGGGATGCCGAGGCTATCGAGCGGGATGCCCGACTCCTGCCCCTGCGGATCCACCGCGAAGGCCGCGACGCGCGGCTGGCCGCTCGAGTGGTTCACCGAGGCGATGCGCAGGCTCACGGTGTCGGCCTCGGCCACCACGCTGTCGGCCCAGGTCAGCGCCTTGCAGTGATAGTAGGGCGGCTGCACGAGGAAGAACTGCCAGCCCGTGCCCCAGTAGATCTCACGGAACTCCAGTCGGTCCCCGCTCACGAACGCGAAGTAGTAGTGCGTGCCGTCCCGCAGCAGTTCGCTCGCGAACCAGTTGTGCGTGCTGTAGCCCAGCATGGTCGAGAGCCGGCCGCGGTAGGTCCATGCGGCGGGATCCCCGGTGGGATCGTTCGAGGTGTAGAAGGTGAGCGGCTGTCCGGAACTCGTGGTCATGAACAGGTACCAGAGGCCGTTGCGCTCGAACAGGTGCGGGGACTCGGTGAGCGGGTTGAACGTCATCGTCCGGTGCGTGATGAGCAGCGGTTTCAGATCCTCCCACTCGTCCACCGCGCCCGGGGAGCGGGCGACGCCCACGATGGTGGCGGTGGTGTCGGAGCCGAGGTTGCCCGTGTAGTACATGAGGAAGCCGTTCGAGCCGGCCGGATCGCGCATGACGAACGGATCGCGGAACGACGGCTGCGGGCTCAGGTCCTGCCGCCAGCCCCAGGGCACGTTCTTGGCGGAGAAGATGGGCTCCTCGCCGACACGGTTCCAGGTCTCGAGATCGGAGGAGACGGCGAGCCCGGTGAGCTGCGTCTGGTTGTACCGGCCGGGGATGGTCGAGACGCCCGTGTAGTACATCCAGTAGAGCCCGTCCACCTCGATGATGTGTGGCGCCCACACGTGCAGGTTGTCCCATCCCTGCGGGTCGATCGAGAGCACCGGGGGCCGCTGCTGCCAGATCCACAGGTCCGACGAGACGGCGTGCCCGAAGTCGATCTCGGTCAGCTCGAGCGGGCGGCTCACGTCATTGCGGATGTAGAAGACGTGGAAGAGCCCGTCCCTCTTCACGAACGCGAAGTCCTTGGGCCGGATCGGCGCGCCCGGGATCATCCAGGAGGCACGCGCGGGGGGCGCGGCGGCGCACGCGACGGCCAGGACGAGGCTCGTCAGCAGGAGTCGGGCGGGGTGCGGGAACCGGACGGGCAGGTCGCTCTCCTCGGGTCGTGGGGGCCGCTCGGGAAAGGCCGGTCCCCGCCTCGTGGCGAGAGCCGGAGGGCCATGCGATTATCCGCGCCCCACACCCCCGGCGCAACCCCTGCGTCGCCCCCCACCCGCCTGCCGGAATCGGAGTCCCGCCCGCCCGTGATCCAGCTCAACGGCATCCGCTACAGCATCGGCCAGCGTGTGCTGTTCGACGACGTGGACTGGGTCATCGGGCCCGGCGACCGGGTGGCGCTCGTGGGGCCCAACGGCGCCGGCAAGACCACGCTGCTCAAGGTGGTGCTGGGCGAACTCGCCCCCGAGGCGGGCACCCGGGTGCTGTCGCGCGGCACCCGCCTCGGGTACCTGCCGCAGGAGGCGGCCGAGCGCTTCGAGGGCACGGTCCTCGAGCGGGCGCTCGAGGCGCACCAGGACATCCGGGCGATGCGGGCCGAGCTCGACGCCCTGCACGCCGACATGGCCGGCATCGATCCCGCCGACCCCCGGCTCGAGGACATGCTCGAACGGCTCGGCACGCTCCAGCACGAGTTGGAGCATGTCGGAGAGCACGCGCTCGAGCCGAAGGCGCGCCAGGTGCTGGCCGGGCTCGGGTTCCGCGACGCCGACCAGGACCGGCCGCTGGCCGAGTTCTCGGGCGGCTGGCGCATGCGCGCCGCACTCGCGGCCCTGCTCCTGAGCGAGCCGACCGTGCTGTTCATGGACGAACCCACCAACCACCTCGACCTGCCGGCGATGGAATGGCTCGAGGACCACCTCGAGGACTTCCCCGGCGGGCTCGTCGTGGTCTCGCACGACCGCGTCTTCCTCGACCGCGTCGCCACCGAGGTCCGCGAGCTCGACCGCGGCGAGATGACCCCGTACGCCATGCGCTTCTCGCTCTACCTCGAGGAGAAGGAGATCCGCCGCGAGCAGATGGAGGCGCAGAACGCGCAGCTCGGATCGCGCATCCAGGAACTGCAGCGCTTCGTCGAGCGCTTCGGCGCCAAGAACACCAAGGCCGCCCAGGCGCAGAGCAAGCGCAAGATGATCGAGCGGCTCAAGGAGCAGCGGATCGTCATCCCGCACCGGCCCCGCAGCGTGCGCTTCTCCTTCCCGCCGCCGCCGCACTCGGGACGCTCGCTGGTGCGGCTGCGGGATGTCTCGTTCGGCTACGGGGACGGGCCGGACATCCTGACCCTGGTCAACGCCGAGATCGAGAAGGGCGACAAGATCGCCATCGTGGGCGCCAACGGCGCCGGCAAGACGACGCTGCTGCGGGTGCTCGCGGGCCAGCTGGCCCCGCGCAGCGGCCTGCGCGAGGAGCCCCGCCACACGCGAGCCGCCTACTTCGCGCAGCACGCCGCCGAGATCCTGAACCCCTCGCTCACGGTGCTGGGCGCGCTCGAGGACATCGCCAGCGCCGAGTGGCGGCCGCGCCTGCGCAGCCTGCTCGGCAACTTCCTGTTCGCCGGTGACGACGTCTTCAAGCTGTGCCGCGTCCTCTCTGGCGGCGAGCGCCAGCGCGTCGAGATCGCCCGCGTGCTGCTCGATCCGAGCAACCTGCTGCTGCTCGACGAGCCCACACACCACCTCGACCTGGCCGGCAAGGAGGTGCTCGAGGAGGGCCTGACGCAGTACCCGGGCGCGGTGGTGGTGGTGACCCACGACCGCTCGCTCATGGCGCGCGTGGCCACGCGCGTGCTGGCGGTCGAGGACGGGCGCGCCGTGCTCTACCCCGGCGGCTACGCCGACTACGAGGCGGCGCGCATCGCCAAGGTGGCCGCCACCCTCGCCGACGACGAGCCCCCCCCGCCGGCGGCCGGCGCACGCACCGAGGCGCCGCCGCGCGACTCCAAGGAGCAGCGCGAGAAGTCGCGCGAGGACCGCAAGGCGCGCGAGCAGCGCGAGCGCGAACTGGCCCGGCTCGAACGCGAGATCTCCGAGCGCGAGGCCCGGATCGCCGCGCTGGAGACCGCGCTGGCCGACCCCGAGCTCTACCACGACGCCGCGCGCAGCAAGGCGCAGGTCACCGAGTACGACCGCCTGCGCGCCGAGCTCGAGGCGCTCTACGACGGACTCACCCGGCTCGGCTGAGCTCGCGTGAGGCGGCCGCGCCGATTGACCCGGGGACGGCGCCCCCCTACCGTGGGCGCCCCATGTCCGACGTCACCCTCCGCACCTACGTCTTCCTCGACGCGCTGCAGGCGCAGCTGGCCGCGTTCATCGGCACCACGGCGCGCGGCTTCCTGCCCGTCACCGGCGACGCCTCCATGTTCATCGAGACGGCGCCGGGCCTGGTGATCAACCGCATCACCGACGTCGCGCTCAAGGCGACCCAGGCGACCCCGGCGATCATGGTGGTCGAGCGCGCCTTCGGCCTGCTCGAGATCCACCATCGCGACAAGGGCCAGGTGATGGACGCCGGCCAGGCCGTGCTCGACCACCTCGGCATCGGCGAGCGCGACCGCGTGCAGCCGCGCGTGGTGTCGGACCAGATCATCCGCGGCGTCGAGCCCTACCACGCCCAGGTGATCAACAAGATGCGCTACGGCGACATGCTGA
>CAZMQP010000029.1:11499-15271 GCA_964568385.1 uncultured bacterium | reverse complement strand
GCTCGTCGCCTCCGGCCCCGCGCACGGGGCGTGGGCGAGCGGCTTCACGAGCGTTTGGCAACTTCCGGGGGCCCTGCTGCGTCTTACACGGTGTAGCCGATGAGCGATCGGATACCGGGGCCCGTCCAAGACCGGGCCGCGAAGCCTTCCAGGGCTGAGGAAAGCGGGTCTGGCAGGATCCGCGAGACACGCAGGGCGCTCGGGACCACCTCCACCGGGCGCCCTTGCGCGTGTCCGGGCCCGCGCTCGCTCACGCCTCGCGCGCGGGGGACGCCGCCGGGGTGACCTCGGCCTCGAGCCGTTGCGAATCGCGCAGCCAGGCGATGGACGCGGCCACGCCGACCCGAGGCCCCGACAGCAGCTTGTGCAGGTCGTCCACGCCGGTCACCGGCCCGCCTGCGAACGCGATCACCACGTCGCCCTCGCGCAGCCCCACCGCCTCGGCCGGGCTCCCCTTCTCGACGCTCAGCACCAGCACGCCGGTCTCGTGCGCCAGGTCGTGCCGGCGCACCAGGTGGCGACGCAGCTTCACGTTCTGGCCGCCCAGCCCCAGCCAGCCGCGGGTGACGCGGCCCTCGCGCATGAGGGTCGAGGCGACGAACTGCGCCAGGTCGATGGCGATGGCGAAGCACAGCCCCTGCGCCGGCAGGATGACCGCGGTGTTGACGCCGATCACCTCGCCGCGTGTGTTGACGAGCGGGCCGCCCGAGTTGCCCGGGTTGAGCGCCGCGTCAGTCTGGAGCACGTCGTCGATCAGCCGCCCCGACTGCGCACGCAGCGAGCGGCCGAGCGCGCTCACGACGCCCGCCGTGACCGTGGCGTGGAAGGCGAACGGGTTGCCGATGGCGATGGCCACCTGGCCCACCCGCACCTGGGACGATCGCCCGAACGTCGCGGCCTCCAGACCCTCGGCGGCGATGCGCACCACGGCGAGATCGGTGTCGGGATCGTCGCCCACGAGCGTGCCCGGAACGCGGCGGCCATCGGCCAACTGCACCACGATCGCCTTGGCGCCATGGACCACATGGCTGTTGGTGAGCACGAACCCGTCGGGCGTGAACACGAACCCCGAGCCCGAGCCATTGCCGCGGCGCTTGGCATGCTCGACCTCGATGCGCACCACCGAGGGCGCCACCTTCTCGACGGCGCCCGCGACCGCCTCGGAGTAGGCATCGAGGAGCGGCGCGTTATCGGGGGGAACGGAAGCAGCGGAGAGGAGCGGCGGCGAGGCGCCGCCCTGGACCAGCGAGAGAGCAGGCTGCATGGGGCCTCCTGACTTCTTGGTGGATCCGGCGGGCGTGTGCCGGCCGGACGAGCAGGAGCCTTGGGATGCGGCCGGGGCGCTCAGCGGTGCGCGGGGTCCGCCTGCTCGGCCCGCAGTTCCGCGAGCGCGCGGCGGAAAGCCGGCTTGAGGAGGCGCTGGGACAGGCCGTGCTGGAGCAGGACCGCGGCGGAGCGGGCCGTGGGGAGCACGCGATCGAGCAGTGTGGCGACGAGGGTGGCGCCGAACGCCAGGAGGAACGACGTCGTGAGGATGGATGGATTCATCGCGTGGACATCGCCTCCGCTCACCGGTACCGCGACTTGATCGATCCCCACGAGGACCTGAGCGTGGGCACGGGGCCGGGGCCGTACTTGCTGACGCGGCGATTGGAGTTGTCCGGCACGTAGACATTTCCGGTAACGTCGAAATCGACCTTGCGAAGGAAATCCCCGAACTGGCTGGCCCCGCTTCCAGCCGTCCCCCACTCGCGAAGGTATTGCCCCATCGAGTCGAACACTTGGATTCGGTGATTGAAACCATCCCCCACGAAGATGTGGCCCTCGGGACCGACTGCCACACCATCCGGCCCCGTCTGCTCGGAGGGGGAGGCGAACTGGCCCGGCCCCGAGCCTGCCCCCCCCCAACTCAACAGGAAGGTGCCGTCCGAGGTGAATTTCATCACGCGATGGGTGAGTTGATCCGCGAGAAACACATGGCCACTGTCATCGATGGCAATCGAGCCGGGGCGAGCGCCCTCTCCGGCATGCAGGGTCGACCAGTGCGAAAGGTAGGTTCCTGCTGAAGTGAAGCGCGTCACGCGGTCAAGATTGTTGTCCGTGACGTAGATCACATCGCCGGGTCCCACTCCCACGTACCCTCCGCCCGATGCGAAGATCCAATTGAACTGTCCGGGGCCTGATCCGGCGCTCCCAAACGTCCAAAGCGAGTCCCCGTTCGAATCGAAGGTGACCACACGGTTCTGCCCTTGATCAGTCGCATGCAGGCGATCTTGGGAGTCGATGGCGATGTCCCAAATGGTGTGTGTGAAGTTTCCGGAATAGACCGGCCACTCGCTGACGCATGCTCCGGTCGGGGTGAACTGATAGATGCGATTCGAGCCGAGGACATAGACGTTCCCGCTCGTTGAAACTTCGGCCGCCATCGCGAAGAACGGCCAGGCGCCTGCGGTCGGGCTGCATGAGCCGTCCCATGAGCCCTGATAGTCCGGCTGTTGGGCGCCGACCGGACATGCGCACCAGAGCAGCAGGCTCACCCAGATGGCGAGTTGCGCGAGTAATGGCCTCATGGTTCGAGCGCTACCTTCTTCCATCCCGTAGACGTGCGAACTTCGATGCGGTCGAGACCGATGTTGAATCGAATGTCACCGGGAGTCGCGCCCACCGAGTCGAGCTCGGGATTCACGGGATCCGATGCATTGAATCGCGGGAGTCGGATTCTCCCCGCCCAACCCAACAATGTGGACCAGACTCCTGATCCGGCAGGCGCGACCTCCAGAATCGAGGGGGAGTGGAACATGGGCACCGGTAGTGCCCCACTGCTCACCGCTTGGACGCGAGACGCCAGCACAGCCATATCGGAACCGTTGTACGTGACGATGTGATTATCACCGGCGATGGTACCCGGCACCGAGAAGTCGCAGTTCAGAATCGCAGTTCCGCGAGCGCGCGCGAAGGGGTCCGCGTTCGTCTCTCCCACCTCGACCGCGAACGGGTTCCCTGGCTTGAACGTCGAAGGCGCATCAGCCGCGTTCCGCACGAAGTGGCACCCGAGCAGCGTCGTCCCGCGACAATAGTTCCTCACACGCACGAAGCGTTGCGTGTTGGAGTCCCTCGGCGCCACCCATCCGCCGTGGTGCTCGAACCAGCACTGGATGAACGCGGTCGACGTCGTGTTCTCGAGGTCGGCGTAGGCTTGGGTGTCGTTGCTGACCTCGAACACGCAACTGATGAACGTCAACTGCTCGCAGCTCTCGACCTTCGCCGCGTAGCCGGGTGGGCGGAGGAACCGGCACGAATTGAAGTCCAGCGTGGTGCATCCACGCCGGGTACGAAGCAGCCCGAACTTGACCGACTTTTCGACGATACTGCGCTCGAATCGGCTCAGGATCACCAGGCTGAGGCTCTCCACTCCGTTCGGATCGTCTCCCCCGATGCACCACAGCCCCCAACTCGCGGTGTCGCGGATGCCGACGTTGCTCATCCAGAAGTCGCGAGTCGGCGATGTGGCCTCGGCGCCGAGCTTGCCGATCACCACCCCTCGCCCCGTGAACTCGTCCTGGTTCGACGGAGCCATGCCCGGCCCGTGCACCGTCAGGTCCTCCAGCGAGCAGCCATCCCCCTTCACCCAGACGATGTCCTTGGCGGGGTCGGCGCAGTGGATGCGCGTCTGCTCGCGACCCGCTCCGCGCAACCGCACCCGCTTGGAGGGCGGGATCACGAGCGTGTCGATCGACTGGTAGGTGCCCGCCGCCAACTGCACGGTCGTCTC
>CAZMQP010000029.1:0-11399 GCA_964568385.1 uncultured bacterium | reverse complement strand
GTCCTTCACGAGCTGACCGGGCCAATCCACCGAGAGCGTCCGTTCGATGGGCGGCGGGTCACCGGGGTGGAGGATCGTGGTGGTCTTCACGGTGGCGCCCTGCTTGAAGAAGGTGAACGTCCCGAGCGCGGGTACCTGCGCATTGTCTGTGCCCGAGCGGTTCTTGAGAACCGTGAACTCGAATCTCCGCAGCAGCGAATCGACTGCCAAGGGGCCCGCCTCCGTTTGGGTCGTATGGGTTCACCCGGTACAGTGACCGTAGCGACGCCATCGCCCCCCCCGCAAGGCATATCGTAATCCGCAGTGCCACAACAGCTTGAGTGGATTCGACAGGTGACCCGAGGCCCATCGCCCTACGTCCAGCGCTCCCCGCGCTCGGCCTTGGCCACGAGCAGCGCGCACGGCTCGTACCGAGGCGCCTTGGCCGTCAGCGCCCGCAGGCGCTCGACCACGTGCGGCAGCCCGAGCGTGTCGGCGTGCCGCAGCACGCCGCCTCGGAAGGGCGGGAAGCCGGCACCGAAGATCATGGCCAGGTCCACGTGGTCGGGGCTCGTGACCACACCCTCCTCCACGCAACGGGCGCCTTCGTTGACCATGGCCAGCACCATGCGCTCGGTGATCATGTCGGCGCTGCCGCCGCTTCGCTCGGGCCCCAGCGCCAGCAAACCGCGCACCTCGGCGTCCACGGTGCGCTTGCGGCCGGCGTGGCGATAGAAGCCGCGGCCGTTCTTCCGCCCCAGGCGGCCCGCGGCCACGAGCTTGTCGAGCACGGGCGAGGGCTGCATGCGCGCGGGGAAGGCGGCGCTCAGCACGCCCGCCACCTTGAGCGCCACGTCGAGGCCCACCTCGTCCACCACCTCGAACGGGCCCATGGGCATGCCGAACCGGCGCATGGCGCGGTCGAGCTCGGTCACCGCATGCCCCTCTTCATAGAGGTGCAGCGCCTCGCGCAGGTAGGGCATGAGGATGCGGTTCACCACGAACCCGGGCGCGTCCTTCACCACCACGGGCGTCTTGCCGAACCGCCTGGCCAGCGCCACCGCGGTGACGAGCGCGGCATCCGACGTGCGGCGGCCGCGCACCACCTCGACCAGCGGCATCTTGTGCACGGGGTTGAAGAAGTGGAACCCCACGAACCGCTCGGGGTGCTGCAGTCCCTCGGCGAGCGCATCCACCGACAGCGAACTGGTGTTGGTGGCGAGCAGCGCGTCCTGCCGCATGCGCACCTCGAGCTCGGCGAACACGCGGCGCTTGATGTCGAGGTCCTCGACCACCGCCTCGATCGCCACATCCGCCTGCGAGAATCCCGTCAGCTCGAGTGTGGGCGCGATGCGCGTGAGCTGGGCGTCCATGTCGCGCTGCGACGTGCGGCGGCGCCGGCCGCGCTCGCGCATCACGCTGCGCACGGTCTGCAGGCCCTTGGTGAGCGACTCGGGCCGCACGTCGCGGAGCCGCACCCACAGCCCGAACCGGCTCGCCAGCTCGGCGATGCCGCCGCCCATCACGCCCGCTCCGGCCAGCGCCAGGTGGTCGATCGCGGCCGGCGCGAGCGAGGCGTCGGCCACGACCGGGCGGCGCTTGGCGTCCTCCGAGAGCCGGAAGATGCGCACCAGGTTCTTGCACACCGGTCCCGCGACCAGCGGCGCCACGCCCACGGCCTCGATCTCGAGCGCCTGGGCGCGCGGCAGCCCCACGCAGCGCTCCATGGTGTCGATGGCGGCGAGCGGCGCCGGGTAGTGCCCGCCGGTCTTGGCCATCACGCCGGCCCGCGCCTGGCGGAACACGATGGCGCGGCCCAGGCGGTTGCCTCCCAGGGCCCAGCCCATCAGGTCCCTGGCGCGCCAGCGGTCGCGCCTCTCGCCGGGCGGCCGCTTGGCCACCTCGGCCACGCGCCTGGCGGCGGCCTCCATGAGCCATGCGGCCGGAACGGCGCGTGCGATCAGACCCATCTTCTCGGCGCGGCGGGCATCGAGCGATCTCCCGGTGAGGATCAGGTCGAGCGCGTTCATGTATCCCACCACGCCCGGCAGGCGCGTCGTGCCGCCGAAGCCGGGGTAGATGCCGAGCATCACCTCGGGCAGGCCGATCTTCGTGCGGTCCTCCTCGCTCGCCACGCGCGAGTCGCAGCAGAGTGCCAGCTCGGTGCCGCCGCCCAGGCACACGCCGTCGATGGCGGCGACGGTGGCGTAGGGCAGCGACTCGAACCGCGTGAACGCCGCGTGCGCGCGGCGGATCAGCGCCAGCACCACCTCGGGATCGGTGATGGCGCCGATCGCCTCGACGTCGGCGCCGGCGATGAACGAGCCCGGCTTGCCGCTCGTGAGCAGCAGTCCGGCGGCGTCGCGCGCCGCCTCCAGCTCGGGCAGCACGGCCTCCAACGAGGCGAGCGCCGCCTCATCGAGCACGTTGAGCTTGCGCTCCGGGTGCTCCATGACCAGATGCAGCAGGCCGCGCGCCGCGCGCTCCACGCGGAAGGTGGCGCCGCTCACGGCCGCTCCACGATGAACGCGGCGCCCTGGCCGCCACCCACGCACAGCGCCGCCATGCCGCGCTTGAGGCCCCGGCGGCGCAGCTCGTGCGCCAGCGTGAGCAGCAGCCGCGCGCCGCTCGTGCCCACCGGGTGGCCCAGCGCGATGGCGCCGCCGTTCACGTTGAGGCGTTCGGCGGGGATCTCGCCGAGCGCGGTCTCGCGGCCCAGCTCGCGGCGTGCGAACTCCGCCGAACGCGACGCCTCGCAGCACGCCAGCACCTGCGCGGCGAACGCCTCGTTGATCTCGAACAGCTCCATGTCGGACAGCGAGAGCCCCGCCCTGTCGAGCGCCCTGGCCATGGCGAACACCGGCCCCAGCCCCATGCGCGCGGGCGACAGCCCCGCGAATGCGAAGGCGCGGATGCGCGCCAGCGGCGGGGTGGGCCACGCCGCGGCGGTGGCGTCATCACTCACGATCAGCGCCGCGGCGCCGTCGGTGATCTGGCAGCTGTTGCCCACGGTCACGGTGCCGTTGCGGCGGTCGAAGTAGGGCTTGAGCTTGGTGAGCGCCTCGAAGGTCTGGCCCTCGCGCGGCCCGATGTCGTCGCGCACCGGCGTGTCGTCGGGCCAGGCGTGCACGGGCACGATCTCCTCTCGCAGGCGCTCGCGCGCCGCGATCGCGCGCTGGTGGCTGGCGAGCGCGAACCGGTCCTGCTGTTCCCTCGTGATCCGGAACTCGCGCGCCAGGTTCTCGGCGGTCTGCCCCATGTTGAGCCCGCACACGAGGTCGGTCAGGCCCTCGGCCAGCGCGATGCGCGGCGCCAGCAGGCCGGGGCGGAAGCGTGCAGCCACCGCGAGCTTCTGCGGCAGCGTCTTGGCGCGCATGAGCGCGCCCAGCCACTCCGCGTACTCGAAGCTGAACTGGAGCGGGATCCGGCTCATGGACTCCATGCCGCCGGCGAGCACCAGCCGCGCGTCGCCCGAGTGGATGCGGTAGAGCGCGCTCGCCACCGCCTCCATGCCCGAGGCGCAATTGCGGTGCACGGTGAACGAGGGCACGGGCTCGGGCACGCCTGCCCGCAGCGCCACGATGCGGCTCGAGTTGGCCGCCTCGGCGGGCATGGCGCAGTGACCGAACACCACTTCATCGAGGCTCGCGGGGTCCAGTTCGCCGCGGGCCATGGCCTCGACCGCCGCCACCCGGCCCAATTCGTAGGAGGGCGTGCGCTTGAACGCCTCGCCCGCCTTCACGAACGGTGTGCGCACTCCATTCAGCAGCCAGCCGGTCACCGCCGTCATGCATCCCCCGCTCGAGCGCAGCCGAACCCCGCGCGCATCGCCGCCGCCGCGATGCGAGGGAGCGACCTTGCGACCCCGCTCGCGCCAGTGTCAACCTCGCCCGAGGAGGTGGCCGCGCGCCGGCTGGGCGGCCGCCACGGCCGCGATTCCCGCTTGTCCCGCCCGTGCCGCGGTGGTCCAATGCGCGCGGCACCTGCCCGTGCCCCTCGGAGCCAAGGAGGCCCCCGGATGTCCCGTACCCTGATCGGGCTGTTCCTCGACACCGTCGAGAAGCATCACAAGCCGGCGCAGTTCATGCGCAAGACGGCCTCCGGCTGGGAGTCGATCGCCGCCGACCGGGCGCGGCTAGATGTCGAGCGCCTGGCCCTCGGCCTGCGCGCGCTGGGCGTGATGCCGGGCGACCGCGTCGCGCTGCTCTCCGAGAACCGCTACGAGTGGGCCCTCACCGACCTCGCCACGGTCGGCATGGGCGCGGTGCTGGTGCCCGTCTACCCCACGCTCACGGCCGAGCAGTGCCGCCACATCCTCGCCAATGCCGAGGTCAAGGTGGCGGTGGCCTCCACCCCCACGCAGCTCGACAAGCTGCGCACCGCGAGCGCCGGCCTCGCCCACCTCGAGACCCTCGTCGCCATGGAGCCCGCGCCCCCGTCGCAGGGCCGCGAGAAGTCGCTCGATGAGGTGATGGCGCTGGGTGAACGCGCGCGCGCGGCCGAGCCGGACGCGTTCCGCACGCTGGCCGCCGCCGTCCGGCCCGAGCAGCTCGCCACCATCATCTACACCTCCGGCACCACGGGCGACCCCAAGGGGGTCATGCTCTCGCACGCCAACGTGGTCTCCAACGTCGAATCGTCGCTGCAGATCGTGACGCTGGGCCCCACGGACACCTCGCTCTGCTTCCTGCCGCTCTGCCACATCTTCGAGCGCATGGCCGGCATGTACGCCATGCTCGCGGCCGGCGTCACCATCGCCTATGCCCAGAGCATCGACACGGTCGCCGCCGATGCCCAGGAGGTGCGGCCCACCGTCATGACCGGTGTGCCGCGCTTCTACGAGAAGGTGTACGCGCGGGTCATGGAGAACGCGCTGTCGCAGCCGCCCCTGCGCAAGAACATCTTCTTCTGGGGGCTCAAGGTGGGCACCGAGGTGGCGAGGCGCCGCTTCGAGCGCAAGCCCGTGCCTCCACTGCTCGCGCTGCAGGCCGGCATCGCCGACAAGCTGGTGGGCGCCAAGGTGCGCGCGCGCGTCGGCGGCAGGCTGCGGTTCTTCATCTCGGGCGGCGCCCCGCTGGGCCCCAAGGTGATGGAGTTCTTCTACGGCATCGGCATCCCGGTGCTCGAGGGCTACGGCCTCACCGAGACCTCGCCCGTCATCTGCCTGAACCGCCCCGGCGAGGCCAAGCCCGGCATGGTGGGGCCGCCCATCCCGGGCGTCGAGGTGAGGATCGGCGAGGAGGGCGAGATCCTCACCCGCGGACCGCACGTGATGATGGGCTACTACAGGAACGAGGCCGCCACCGCCGCCGCGCTGCGCGACGGCTGGTTCCACACCGGCGACGTGGGCGAGTTCGACGCCGACGGCTTCCTGCGCATCACCGACCGGCTCAAGGACCTGCTCGTCACCTCGGGGGGCAAGAAGGTGGCGCCGCAGCCGCTCGAGGGCCGGCTCAAGACCAGCAAGTGGATCGCCGAGGCGGTGATGCTCGGCGACCGCCGCCCCTACTGCGTGGCGCTGCTGGTGCCCAACTTCGCCAACCTCGAGGCGAAGGCCAAGTCGAGTGGCTGGCCGCACGGCTCGCTCGCCGAACTGCTGCGCCGGCCCGAGGTGCGCGCGATCTACCAGGCCGAGATCGACGCGCTCAATGCCACGCTGGCTCCGTTCGAGACCATCAAGAAGTTCGAGTTGCTGGACCGCGACCTGAGTGCGGACGCCGGGGAGCTGACCCCGACGCTCAAGGTGCGGCGCAAGGTGATCCAGGAGAAGTTCGCCGCACTCATCGAAGGCATGTACGCCGCGGGCGCGTGACCCCCACGCCCCGCCCATCACCGCATCGCGAAAGGGACGCATGAAGCCGTCGCTGCGAGCATTCGCGGCCGCCCTCGTGGCGGCTACCCTGACGCCGGGCCTCGTGCTCGGCGCCGGCTACACGATCACCGAGCAGGGCGCGCGGGCCATGGGCATGGCCGGCGCCGGGGCGGCGGCGGTCAATGACGCCTCCGCGCTCTACTACAACCCGGCCGCGCTGGCCCGGCTCGAGAAGAAGGAACTGCAGCTGGGCGCGACGTGGCTCACCACCCGCACCAGCTTCGCCGGTCTCGACCCCTACCCGGGGATCGGCGTCACCGAGGAGATGGTGCCCGGCAACTTCTATCTGCCCACGGCCTACTGGGCGAATCGCATCGGCGAGAGCCGCGTCTCCTACGGCGTCGGCCTGAACGCGCCCTACGGCCTGGGCGTGGAGTGGAAGTCGCCCGAGACGTTCACCGGCCGCGAGCGCATCACCGAGGCCCACCTCCAGACCGCCAACGCCAACTTCAGCCTGGCGTGGGCGCCCAACGACCGCTGGAGCTTCGCGCTCGGCGCCAATGCGCTCATGGCCAAGGTCGAGCTGAATCTGATCCAGACGCAGGTCACCTCGGGCGGCGAGCCCGTGAACGTCGCCTCGGCCACGCTGGAGGGCGGCTTCACGCCCGGCTACGGCCCGCAGTTCGGCGTGCTCTACACGCCCGACCCGAACTGGCGGTTCGGGTTCAACTACCGCGGCGAGATCGACGTCACGATCGACGACGGCAAGGCCGACTTCACGCAGATCGCCACTGGCGATGCCGCGTTCGACGCCGCCGTGGCCGCGGGGCTGCCGCCCGACCAGGGGGTCGCGACCGACATCGTGCTGCCCGCCCTGTTCTCCTCCGGCGTCGCCTGGACGCCGAGCGCGGACTGGACCTGGACGATGGACGTCAACTTCGCCAAGTGGTCGGCGTTCGAGAAGCTGGATCTGCGATTCGAGGACAGTTCGCTGAACCAGGTGATCCGCGAGGACTACAACGACGCGTGGCAGGTCCGCATCGGCGCCGAGCACCGCATGCCCGGCTACGCCTACCGATTCGGCTACTACTACGACGAGGCGGCCGCCCCGACCGAGTCGGTGACGCCGCTGCTGCCCGACGCACCGCGCCACGGCGCGACCATCGGCCTCGGCTGGGACCGTGGCGGCTGGGCGCTGGACGTGTACAACCTGTTCCTGTTCGTCGAGAACCGCAGCACCGAGGGTCGCGAGCGCGACGGATACGACGGCGTCTACAAGTCGTACGTCAACGCGCTGGGTGCGAGCCTCTCATTCCGCTGGTGAGCGGAGAGGACCGAACGACATGACCAAGAGACTCCAGATCCTCGCCCTCGCGGCGATGACCGCCTTCCTCGCCGGCTGCCAGGGCCCCTGCGACTCCATCGAGTCGCTCACGCGCCCCGGCCTCACGACGGGCACGGCGGACTTCTCGACCTACGTCGCGGCCGGCACCAGCATCAGCGCCGGCACGCAGTCCAACGGCCTCGTGGACCGCCACCAGGTCAAGGCCTTCACCGCGCTGTTCGCGCGGCAGGTCGGCAAGACCGTGCTCTCGAGCGGCGGCGGCGACTTCACGCTGCCGGCCGTGGACCGCGACGGCTTCCCGGCGCTGCTGCGGATCGCCAACTACTCGCCGCTGGTGCTCTCGAACGCCGGCCGCACGACCGGCAACTTCGTCAACACCGCACAGCCGACCGCCTACCACAACATGGCGGTGCCGTTCGCCATCGCGTCGGACTTCGTGGACTCGACGCACTACTACGCCACGGTGCCGCCGGTGAATCGGTCGGCGCTGGCGCAGAACTTCTTCAACAACATCGTCCGCCACCGCGGCACCATCGCCCAGCAGGCCCTGGGCAAGGCGCCCACGTTCCTGTCGTTCGAGTTCGGCTCCAACGAGGTGCTGGGGCCGGTCACGCTCGGCGCCACGATCAACGGCCTCACGAGCAACGCCTTCGCGGCGGCCACCACGGCGGGGCTCAACGCCATCCACGCGGCGCTGCCCGGCGCCAAGGTCGCCGTGGTCAACGTGCCCGACCCCACGCTGACGCCCTACGTGCGCACGTTCTCGGCGTTCACGGTGAGCCTCACCACCGGCCAGCCGGTGGCGCTCGTCGGACCCGGAAGCACGCCGCTCTCGGCGGGGGACTTCGTGCTGCTCACCGCGGGCCCCTACCTCGCACAGGGCATCGGCATCCCGGTGGGGGCGTACAACTACGTCAATCCGGCGGCGCCCGGGAACGGCCAGTCGCTCCCCGACTCGGTCATCCTCAGCGTGCCCGAGGCGTCGGCGGCGATCACCGAGGTGACCGAGATGAACGCGCATCTCGACACGCTGACGCAGCGGCCGTTCGTGGCCAAGGTGGACTTCCACGGCCTGCTGAACACCGTGGCCGCCAGCGGCTACCGGCTGGGCGCCAACACGTTCACGCTCGACTTCATCACCGGCGGCCTGTTCAGCCTGGACGGCGTGCATCCCAACGACCTCGCGCACGCGGTGGTCGCCAACCTGATGATCGACGCGGTCAACGCGCGCTTCGGCTCCGGGGTGCCGCGGCTCAACCCGAGCGAGTTCGCGTCGCCGAACGCGTCGCGCGCGCTGCCGGCCCCGGGCCACGAGGGCCTGCCGCGGCCCATGCTCATCGAGAACGTGGAGCCGTTCGTCTCCGGCTACGCCTCGCCGTTCCGTCACTGACGTCCCGCCACACGCGAGCGGGGCGGGGCCACTCGGCCCCGCCCCGCTTCGCATGCCGGCCGCTCACAGGCTGGCGGGCGGCTTCAGATAGGGCCGCAGGCCCTTGAACCATGCGGCGATGCGGTCGTAGTAGCCCGGCGTCTGCTCCACGCCCTCGTGCTTCGCCTCGGGCAGGCTCCAGCGGTCGATGCGCGACAGCGAGCGCTGCATCACCAGCCGTGCCTTCTCGACCGGCCAGTGTTCGTCGCGCCCGGCCAGGATCGCCAGCAGCGGGGTGTGCAGCATGGGCACGGCCGAGATCGGCTCGTCCTGAGCGCGCATGAGCCGCTTCTGGCGATCGGGAACCCCCGGGATCTGCGAGGTGCCGTTCAGGTAGAGCAGGTCCTGCGTCGTCGAGAACAGGTTGCCCACGGCGAGCGCGTCGACCAGGCGCCGGTCGCGCGCGGCGGCCGCCACCGAAGTCGCCGCGCCGAGCTCGTGCCCCCAGGCCATCACCGGTCGGCCGGGGGCGAGCTGCCGGACGCGCCGCAGCGCGCCCTCGGTGTCATCCACCCAGCGCGAGGCGAACACGACGTGGCGCAGCGAGTCCGCCTCGCCGGAGCCGCCGGGTCCGAAGTCGCGGTAGTCGAACGTGAACACGCTGAAGCCGCGGCGGTGGAACTCGGTCACCGGCACCAGCAGGTCGGCCATGTTGCCGCTCGAACGCGGGCACAGCACCGCGACCGGCGAGGAGTCGCCGGCGGGGAACCACCAGCCGGCCAGCGTCACGCTGTCCCCCGCCGAGGGGAAGGTGATCCGCTCGAAGGGCACGTTCGCCTGCCTCGGATCGGCGCGGTACACGGCCGACGGCCGTGCGGCGGCGGCCGGCAGCGCGAACGCGGCCGCCAGCAGCGCCAGTCCGATGCGCGCTCGCATCGCCGGCCTCACGAGAGGCCCAGCCGCTCCCACAGCTCCTCTCGCACGAGCGCCGGCGGCAGCGTGCCGCTGGTGAGCAGCGCGGCATGGAAGGCGTGCAGGTCGAAGCGCTCGCCGAGCTTCTGCTTCGCCTCGTCGCGCAGCTCCACGATCTGCAGCTTGCCGATCAGGTAGCTCATCGGTTGCGTGGGTGTGATGATGTAGCGGCGCACCTCGCTCATCGCGCTCTCGCGGTCGAGCATGGCCTCCTGCACCAGGTAGTCCACGCCCTCCTCGAAGCTCATGCGGCCGCTCTGCAGGGCGCAGTCGAGCACCACGCGGCAGGCCCGCCACAGCAGCGTGCGCAGCTGGAACAGGCGCGAGAGCGGGTCGTTGGTGTAGAAGCCCTGCTCCCACATCAGGTCCTCGCAGTAGAGCGCCCAGCCCTCGAAGAACAGGTCGCTGCTGGTGAGGCGCCGCAGCCGCGACGAGGCGCGGTTGGCGTGACAGCGCTGCAGGTGCTTGCCGGGGTAGCCCTCGTGCAGCGCGATGATCGGCAGCGCCGGCAGGCAGTGGCCCTGGAGTTGGAGCTTCTGCGCGTCCTTGTTGCGCCGCAGGTCGATGGGCGTGATGTAGAACAGGCCCGTCTGGTCGGCGTCGAACGGCGCCGGCGGCTGGTAGGTGGCGTACGGCGTCATCGAGCGCAGGAAGCCGGGCGTGTCCAGCACCTCGAGGCGCTCGCCGGGCGGCATCGGCACCAGCCGGCGGTCCTGCACGAACCGCTTGGCGCGGTCGAGCTCGGTGACATAGGTCTCGCGCAGCCAGTTGGACTCCGGAGCGCGCTCCTTGCCGTCGGCGATCAGCTCGCGCCAGCCGCGCTTGGGATCGACGCGCTTGGCCTCCTCCTCGAGCATGATGCGGGCGTGCTCGACGTGCTCGCGGCCGATCTTCTCGAGGTCGGCGCAGGTCCACGGCAGCAGGTGCTCGCGCTCGAGCTTGTAGTTCATCCAGCGTTCGCCGATGGCGAAGCTGCCCTGCGACTCGGGGCCGAGCGTCTTCTCGAGGTGGTCGCGGAACCGCAGGAAGCCGGTGCGCGCGCGGCTGCCGGCGTGCTCGAGGCGCTCGCCCTCGCCCGGGAACGAGCGCATCAGCGTGCGCACGACATCGTCCACGAACCCCGGCCCCTGGCTCGCCAGGTCGAGCCCGATGCGGAGCAGTTCGGGCGGCACGGACTTGAGGTTGGCCTGGGCGCTCTCGAGATAGTCGGGCAGCGCCATGAGGCGCGCCACGACCGCCTCCTTGCGCTCGTCGAGCGGGGCGAACTGCCGCGACAGCAGCAGGTGCACGCCCTGGAAGGCGCGCATCAGGAACAGCGCGGGGGACTTCTGGTGGACCTTGATCTCCTCGAGGTCGGCCCGCATCGCGCTGATGCGCGAGCGCAGCAGCGCGTAGTCCACGCGCGGCTCGATCGGGAGCTCGTCCCACGGCACCGACGCCACCAGGCGCTGCTCGAGGTCGCGCAGCCAGGCGGCGCGCTCCTTGAGGCCCTCGGGGGAGTCGTCGGGCATCAGGTGGTCGTAGTCGTGGATGCCCGCGTCCGTGGCGGCCACCGGATGGTGCTTCATGAAGAGTTCGACGAACTCCTCACTGAGCCCCGTGAAGACTCGAACGGTCTCGATCATCGACGTCCCTATCGGCGGTAAGAGTCGGGGCAGGACCGGACTCCGGACCGGATGGCCCGGGGCGCGGACCCTGCCCCCATCTCATCGGCAGTTGTCGGAAAAGGCTTCAGTTCAGACCTTGGTGACGGCAGACGCCTGATTCCCCTTGGGTCCGGGCACGACATCGAACTCCACCCGCTCGCCCTCGGCAAGCGAGCGGAAGCCGTCGGAGGCGATGGCCGAGAAGTGGACGAAGATGTCCTCGCCCGCGTCCGTGGCGATGAAGCCGAAGCCCTTGGCGTCGTTGAACCACTTGAC
>CAZMQP010000028.1:9615-15283 GCA_964568385.1 uncultured bacterium | reverse complement strand
AGCGCGGCCGGCGGCGTCACCGCGTGGCGCCGAAGTGCGCTTCGGCCAGCAGTTCGACCAGATGCGCGTGCCGCACCGCGAGCGCGCGCTCCTCGGCGCCCCGCTGCATGTGCAGCAGGCAGCCGGGGTTGGAGGCCACCACCACGTGCGGCGCGGCCTCGGCCACGCGCGCCAACTGGCGCAGGCGCTGCGCGTCGGCCAGCTCGGGTTTCGTGAGGTTGTACGTGCCGGCGCTGCCGCAGCAGTGATCGCTGTCGGCCAGCTCCACGAACTCCACGCCCGGCAGCGCGCGCAGCAGCCGCCTCGGCGCCTCGCGCACGCGCTGCGCATGCGCGAGGTGGCAGGCGTCGTGATAGGTGACGCGAAGCGGCCGCGCCGGATCGCCCGGCGCGTGCAGCGCGCGCGGCGGCTCGGGCAGCCCGAAGTGCGCCAGCACCTCGCTCACGTCGCGCGCGCGTTCGGCGAGCGATGCGGCGGCCGCGTGCGAGGCCGCGCCCTCGAGCAAGTGCCCGCCCTCCCGCAGCGCCGCGCCGCAGCCGGCCGAGTTGGACACCACGAACGTGGCCTCGCCCTCGAACGCCGCGCCGTTCTGCGCCGCCAGCGCCTTCGCCTCGGCGCGCAGGCCCGCGTGCGCCTGGAGCGCGCCGCAGCAGGTGCGCGCCTCGGGCACGCGCACCTCGAGCCCCGCGAGGAGCAGCAGCTTGACCGTGGCATGGTCGAGCGCCGGGAAGAACGCGGGCATCACGCAGCTCGTGTGGAACGCCACCACGTCGCGCCTCGTGCCCGCCGGGTGGAACACGAGCCCCTCGGGGCGCCACTCCAAGCGGGCGCCGGGCGGGAGCGAGGCGGCCACCGCCTCGATCGCGCGCGCGCGCCGGGGCGCGATGGGCGGCGTCATGGCGAGCCCCTGCGCCATGACGCGGGGCAGCAGGCCGCGCGAGGCCATCGCGCGGGCGATCGCCGCGAGCGGCGGCGCCTGCGCCAGGCGCAGCACACTCGCCGCCCACTGCACACGCGCGCGATGCGGCAGCACCGAGCGCAGCGCCCACGTGCCGGCGAGCCTCGGCAGCGAGGCGCGCCTCGCGCGGCGCTCGATCTGGCCGCGCGTCGCCTCGAGCAGCCGCGAGTAGGGCACGCCCGCCGGGCACACCGTCTCGCAGGCGCGGCAGTCGAGGCAGCGGTCGAGGTGGGTGACGAGCGGATCGCTCGGCGCGATGCGGCCCTCGGCGAGCCCGCGCATCAGGTAGAGCCGGCCGCGCGGCGAATCGGGCTCGGTCTTGAGCGTGCGGTAGGTGGGGCACGCGGTCAGGCACAGTCCGCAGTGGATGCAGGTCTCGAGGTCGGCGTTCGTCGGGGCGTCCGCCGCGTCGAACCAGCTCGCCGCTGACGGGGCGGGGGTGGGTTCGCTCATACTGCGCACGCTAGCACGAGCGGCGATGCCACCGTGCGAGCGAGCGCCCGCATTGCCGCTTCGTCGTCCCCGATGGTCGGACCGGAGCCGATTCCCCAAGGAGCCCCCCTCATGCTCTCGGTGGAGCGCGTCACCAAGCGATACGGCGACCGATACGCCGCGGCCGACGTCACGCTGCAGGTCGGCCGCGGCGAGATCCTGGGCTTCCTCGGCCCCAACGGTGCAGGCAAGACCACGACGTTGCGCATGGTGCTCGGCCTGACACGGCCGGACTCCGGCCGCGTGCTCGTCGAGGGCGGCGCGCTCGACCGCCGCCGGCTGGGCTACCTGCCCGAGGAGCGCGGGCTCTATCCCGACGTGGCCGCACGCGACATGCTCGCCTACCTGGGCACGCTGCGCGGCATGGACTGGGGCGCCGCGTTCGCCGCCGCCGGCCGATGGCTGGAGCGCCTCGCGCTCGCCGACCGCGCGAAGGACCGCGTCGAGACGCTGAGCAAGGGCAACCAGCAGAAGGTGCAGGTGGCCGGCGCCCTCCTGCACGATCCCGACCTCGTCATCCTCGATGAACCCTTCTCCGGGCTGGACCCCCTCAATCAGGAGCTGTTCCTGGAGGTGATCGGCGAGCAGCGTGCGCGCGGCGCGGCCGTGCTGCTGTCGGCGCATCAGCTCGACCTGGCCGAGCGCCTGTGCGACCGGTTCTTCCTCATCTCCAACGGGCGCGAGCTGCTGTCGGGCACGCTCGCCGAACTCCGCCGCGCCGCCGTCGGCGGCGCCGACCGCGTGGTCGCGTTCGACGCGGGCGGCGCGCCCGAGGCCGCGGCGTGGCAGGCGGTGGCCGATCTCACGCGGGCGAGCGTGCTCGCCGTGCGCGGGCGGGACGGCGGCCAGCGCGCGGAACTGGCCCTGCCGCCGGGCGTGCCGCTGTCGGCGCTCCTGTCGGCGGTGTCGGAGCGCTTCGAGGTGGCCGATCTGGAATCGCGGCCGCTGCGCCTGCATGAGATCTACGTCCGCGCGCTGGGCGCCGACGCCGCCGCCGGGGCGGTGGCGTGATGCGGGCGCCGGCGTGGTGGCCGATCGCGCGGTGGGAGTTCCTCAAGATCCTCCGCCGCAAGGACTTCTATGTGTCGCTCCTGCTCACCCCGGTGTTCCTCGTGGGCAGCGGCCTCGCCGCGGGCCTGATCGGCAAGCTGAGTTCGGGCCAGCGAGACCGTCTGGCCATCGTGTGGGCCGACGGCCGCGCCGACACGCTCGCCGCCGAGAAGCGGATCGCCTGGAGCTATCCCCGGGGGGCCGCGGCCCATCGGGATTCGCTCCGCGCCGCGATGGCGGCGCGCACGCTCGACGGCGCGGCGTTCGTGCCCAGGGGGTTCGCCACCGGCGAGCCGGTCGAACTGCTCATGCGCCGTGATGCGCCGCGGCTGATCGCCGGCATCGAGGGGGCGCTGCGCCGCGTCGCCCGTGAGGAGCGGGCGGGTGCGGCGGGGCTCGACGCCTCGGTGGTCGCCACGCTCGACGATTCGCTGCGCGTGAGAGCCTCGCTCGTGTCCGCCACGACCGGGTCGTCGCGGGCCGAGAAGTTCACCGCCCTCGCGCTGCTGCTGCTCTTCTTCTTCGTCCACTTCGCGACGCTCGCCTACATGATGACCGGTGTCAGCGCCGAGAAGACGCACCGCATCACCGAGGTCATCGTCTCGGCGGTTTCGCCCCAGACGTGGATCGACGGCAAGCTCGTCGCCTACGTCGGACTGGGGCTGGTGCAGGCGGGGGTGTACCTGGCGAGCGCCATCGCGTTCGCACTGCTGTGGCGGTTCGAGATCCCGCCCATCGGCTCGCCGTTCTTCGTGCTCACGGCGCTCACGCTCACGGTGCTGGGCCTGGTGTTCTACTCGGCGCTGACGGCGGCGGTGATGGCCACGCTCAAGGACCTGCAGACGACGCAGTCCATGAACAGCCTGTTCATCTGGCTGCCGTTCGTGTCGCTGATCTTCATCGGTCCGGCCATCGACCAGCCGGACCTGCCGTGGCTGGTGGCCGTCTCGATGTTCCCGCCGTTCTCGCCCATGCTGACGCCGGCGCGCATGGCACTCGGCGGGGTCGGCGTTTGGGAGGCGGTCGCCACGGTGGCCCTGATGGCGGTCGCGGCGGCGCTCATGCGCGGGGTGGCGGGACACGCCTTCCGCGTGGCCATGCTCATGTACGGCAAGGACATCACGCTGCCCGAACTGATCCGCTGGTCGCGCGAGCGCTGAGCGTCGCGCCCCGCCGGAGCGAACGAAGCTGCCGCCCGGCGAGGTGCTCCACCCCGCTACGGCACCAGCACCACCTTGCCGAAGTGCTTCCTCGCCTCGATCCGCTCGTGCGCCGCGCGCGCCTCGGCGAGCGGCATCGCCTGGTCCAGCACCGGCTCGAGTGCGCCGCTCTCGACATGGCGCAGCACGTCGAGCATCTCCGAGCGCCGCCCCATCCACGAGCCCATCAGCGTGAGGTGGCGGCCGAAGAGCAGGTTCAAGTCGAGGGACGCCTTCGCACCCGCCGTCGCGCCGCACGTCACCAGCCGGCCATCGCGCGCGAGCGCCGGGACCGCGGCCTCGAACACCGGGCCACCCACGTGCTCGAACACCACGTCCACGCCCTTGCGCCCAGTGAGGGCACGGGCGCGGGCGGCGATGTCCTCGCGTGAGTGGTCGATGGTGTCGGCCGCGCCCATGGCGCGGGCGCGTTCGAGCTTCTCGGCCGAGCCCGCCGTGGCGATGACGCGGGCGCCGAGCAGACGGGCCACCTGGATCGCGGCGCTGCCCACGCCGCTGCCGCCGCCGATCACGAGCACGTCCTCGCCCTGCTGGAGCGCGGCCCGCCCCACCAGCATGTGCCACGCCGTCAGGAACACCAGCGGCACCGCCGCCGCCTGCTCCCAGCTCAGCCGCTCGGGGTAGGGGAGGCAGTTGACCGCGGGCACGGTGACCGACTCGGCGTAGCCGCCGTTGCGCTTGCGGCCGAGCACGTCGTGCTCGCGGCACAGGTGGTCGTCGCCCGCGAGGCACGCGGGGCAGGTGCCGCACGAGAGCGTCGGGAGCACGAGCGTCCTCTGGCCCACGCGCAGCCCGTTCGCCTCGGGCCCGAGCTCGGTGATCTCGCCCACCGCGTCGTTGCCGAGGATGTGCGGCATCTCGGGCGTCAGACCGGGCAGGCCCTTGCGCACCCAGAGATCCAGGTGGTTGATGCCGCAGGCACGCACGCGCACGCGCGCCTCGGCGGGGCCGAGCGGGGCCTCCGGCATGTCGCGCGACTCGAGCACCTCGGGGCCGCCGTGGCGGTCGAACACCATCGCTTTCATGCGCGCACTCTACCCTCGGGCTGCGCTAGGCTGCACGCGGCCGTGTCGCACGTACGAATCCGGAGGATCGATGAACCCGCCTGGCGTGTCGCTTTCGAAGATCGCCCAGATCGCCGTGGTCGCGCACGACACCGACCGCGCCACCTCGTTCTACCGCGACGTGCTCGGCATGAAGTTCCTGTTCGCCGCCCCGCCCAAGCTGTCGTTCTTCGATGCCGGCGGGGTGCGGCTCATGATCTCGCCGCCCGAGCCCGAGCACGACCACCCCGGCTCGATCCTCTACTTCGACGTGGCCGACATCGAGGCCGCCCACGCCGAACTCTCGGCCCGCGGCGTCCGCTTCGGCAGTGCGCCGCATCGCGTCGCGGTGCTGGGGACGCAGGAGTTGTGGCTCTGCGAGTTCAAGGACTCCGAGGGCAATCCGCTCGCGCTCATGGCCATGCGGCCGGCGGGGTGAGCGGCCGCTTCGCTCACTCGTCGAACATCACCGTGGGCTCGGCGTAGAACCGCACCTGGCGCTGGCGCACGCGGTCCTCGAGCCACTGCTCGATCCAGGCGTCCTTCTGGGCCAGCGGCATCGCCGCATCGGCGCACAGCGCGATGGGGATGTTGACGCGCAGCGCGCGCCACTGGATGAGGTGCCGCGTGATGCCGGCCGGCAGCAGGTCGCCGGCGCCCGCCAGCTCGATGACCTCGGCGGGGTCGTAGCGCGGGAACACGACCAGCGTCGTGACGTCGGGGTGGTCGCGCCGCGCCTGCGCGAGCGAGTCGGTGGTCACGCGCACGTACGGCACGCGGTTGTGGTACACGCCCACGATCTCGTTGAGCAGCTGGATGCGCTTGCGCAGCGTGCGGCCGCCCTGCAGCACGATCGCCTCGTCCTCGGAAAGCGCCACGCACGCCAGAGCCTCGCGGCGCGCCAG
>CAZMQP010000028.1:0-9605 GCA_964568385.1 uncultured bacterium | reverse complement strand
CGCCAGCATGGCGCGGGCGTGGATGCGGTCGTGCGTGGCGCGCTCGAGGCCGCGGATGCCGGCGAGGCCGACTTCGAGCGAGGCGCGCGCGTCGGCGGTGAGGGCGTGGAACCAGGTGCCGAGCTGCACCCACGGCTCCTCGTAGCGCACCACCTGCACCACCAGGTGCGGCCAGCCGGCGGCGCGCGCGGCGGTGGCGCGATTGGCGCCGTCCAGCACCACGTAGCGCGACTCCACGCGGTGGCCGTCACCCACCTGCACCACGATGGGCGGGTTCCGCAGCGTGCCGCTCTCGGAGAGCTTCCGCACCAGCGGTTCGGTGCGCTGCAGGTCGTTCCACTCGTGCGGGTGGACGTCCTCGACGGGCACGAAGCGCAGGTCGGGTAGCCGGAAGTCGGGGTGTTCCATGGCGGCGCGCAGCCTACCCGATGCCCCGCCGCCGCGCCCGTCGCGCCGCCGCCCGCGCTGGTGGCGACCGGCGCCGGAGGACGCTCCGCGATGACTACCGTGGTCGTGTTCCCCAGCCGCCTATCGGGCAACTCCCGCATGGGAGTTCGCGTATCCTGCCGTATCCGCCGCCGCGACGGCGGCCGTCCGCCGTCCGTCGCGCATCCCCACAGCCCGCGGGGCGACTCGCCCCGCTCGGAGGTCCGCTGCTCATGTTCCGCAAGACGATCCTCGCCTTCGCCCTGCTGGCCCTCGCCGCGCCGCTCGCCCATGCCGCGAGCCTCGACGACGTGCTGGCCAAGCACTACGAGGCCCAGGGCGGCCTCGACAAGCTCAAGTCCATGAAGAACGTGCGCGTGACCGGCAAGATGGCGATCGGTCCCGGCATGGAGGCGCCGTTCACCATGGAGCGCGCGCGTCCCAACAAGCAGCGCATGGAGTTCACGTTCTCGGGCATGACCGGGATCCAGGCGAGCGACGGCGAGAAGCCGTGGATGGTGATGCCGTTCATGGGCAAGAAGGACCCCGAGGCGATCCCGGCCGAGGACGCGCAGGAGATGCTCGACGACGACTTCGACGGCCCGCTCGTGGACTGGAAGACCAAGGGGCACACGCTTGAACTGCTCGAGAACGAGTCCGTCGAGGGCGCCGACTGCTTCAAGCTCAAGGTCACCAAGAAGAACGGCAAGAGCGAGACGTACTGGATCGACACCGAGACGTTCCTGATCCTCAAGTCGGAGGCCAAGCGCAAGGTGCGCGGCACCGAGGTCGAGGCCGAGAGCTACTTCGGCGACTACAAGGACGTGGATGGCCGCATGATGGCCCACTCCATGGAGCAGGGCGCCAAGGGCGCGCCGCAGCGCCAGAAGATGACGTTCGACAAGATCGAGGTGAACGTCACCCTCGACGACGCCCGGTTCAAGATGCCGGCGGCCGCGCCCGCCGCGGACAAGGCGGCCGACAAGGCCGCGCCGGCGGACGCGAAGAAGGACGCGGCGCCCGCCAAGAAGGACAAGTAGCCCGCTCGATGTGCGCGCGGCGCGGACCGACAGGCCCGCGCCGCGCGTGTGTGTGCCCCTTCACACGGAGATTCCCCATGCCCCGCCCGCTGATCCGCCTGGCCGCCCTCGTCGGGCTGGCGGCGGTCGCCCTGGCCGCCGCGCCGACCGTCCGCGCGGCCGACGACTGGAAGCTCGACTCCGACACCTTCGAGGGCCTCAAGGCCCGCCATCTCGGCCCCGGCTCGATGAGCGGCCGCATCACCTGCCTCGACGGCGTGCCCGGGGAGCGGGTCACGCTGTGGGCCGGCACGGCCGGCGGCGGCGTGTGGCGCTCGCGGGACGCCGGCACCACGTGGCGCCCGGTGTTCGACGGCCATCCGCAGTCCATCGGCGACCTCGCCGTCTCCAAGCGGGATCCCAAGGTGGTGTGGGTCGGCACCGGCGAGTCGTGGACGCGCAACAGCGTCGGCATGGGGTATGGCGTCTACAAGACCACCGACGGCGGCGACAGCTGGAAGCGGATGGGGCTCGAGAAGTCCGAGCGCATCAGCCGCGTCGCGATCGACCCGCTGCACCCCGACACCGTGCTCGTGGCGGCGCTCGGCCCGCTGTTCGCCCCGGGCGGGGAGCGTGGCGTGTACCGAACCATCGACGGCGGCAGGTCCTGGCAGCGCACGCTGTACGTGGACGAGCACACCGGCGCCGCCGACCTGGTGATGGACCCGCAGAACCCCAGGGTGGTGTACGCCGCGATGTGGCAGGTGCGCCGCCAGGCGTGGACGTTCGCGAGCGGCGGCCCGGGCAGCGGCCTCTACAAGAGCACCGACGGCGGCGCGACCTGGAAGAAGCTCACGCGCGGCCTGCCGGCGGGCGAACTCGGGCGCATCGGCCTGGCGGTGTCGCCGACCCGGCCCAACCGCATCTACGCGGTCGTCGAGTCCAAGGAGACGGCGTTCTATCGCAGCGACGACACCGGCGAGAGCTGGGAGCGCCTGAACGACAGCAACGCCAACGTGACGTGGCGGCCGTTCTACTTCGCGCGCGTCGTGGCCGATCCCCAGAAGTTCGACCGCGTCTACAAGGGCGGCCTGACGCTGTCGGTGAGCGACGACGCCGGCAAGACGTTCGGCGGCGGCGGCGCCATGGGCGGCTCCAGCTACCACTCCGACGTGCATGCGCTGTGGATCGACCCGAACGACACCGAGTTCCTGGTCATGGGCACCGACGGCGGCGTGTACATCTCGATGGACCGCGGCACCACGTGGCGCTTCTGCGCCAACATCCCGGTGGGCCAGTTCTACCACGTCAGCTACGACATGCAGTTCCCCTACAACGTCTACGGCGGCCTGCAGGACAACGGCACCTGGCGCGGTCCGTCGCGCCATACGGGCGGCATCCCCAATCGCAAGTGGGACACCATGCTCGGCGGCGACGGGTTCTGGGCGTTCACCGACCCGGCCGACGACGACCTGCTCTACTGCATGTACCAGGGTGGCAACCTCTCGCGCGTGCGCATGTCCACGGGGGAGACGCGGGACATCAAGCCGCTGCGCCGCAAGGGCGACCCGGCCCTGCGCTTCAACTGGAACGCGGCGCTCCACGCGGCGCCGAGCGGCGCGCTGTACATGGGTTCGCAGTTCCTCATGCGCACGCGCGACCAGGGCGACCACTGGGAGGTGCTGTCGGGCGACCTGACCACGAACGACCCGCTCAAGCAGCAGCAGGACAAGTCGGGCGGTCTGTCGGTGGACAACTCCTCGGCCGAGAACCACTGCACCATCTTCGCCATCGCCGAGTCGCCGAAGGACGCCAGCACCATCTGGGTCGGGACCGACGACGGCCAGCTGCAGCTGACGCGCGACGGCGGCAAGTCGTGGACGAACGTCACGCGGCAGCTGCCGGGTCTGCCCCCGAACACCTGGATCAGCTCGGTGTGCGCCTCGCCGCATGACGCGGCGACGGCGTTCGTGGCCGCCGACGGCCACTACGCCGGCGACATGCGCACGTACCTTTTCGTGACGCGCGACCATGGCCGCACGTTCCAGTCCATCGCCGACAGCACCATCCGCGGCTACGCGCATGTCGTGAAGCAGGACCTCGTCCATCCCGACCTGCTGTTCGCCGGCACCCATGACGGGCTGTTCTGCTCGCTCGACGGCGGCCGGCAGTGGGCGCAGATCCGCGCCGGGCTGCCCGACGTGGAGGTGCGCGATCTCGCCATCCACCCGCGCGAGGGGGACCTCATCGTGGCCACGCACGGCCGCGGCATCTACATCATCGACGACCTCTCACCGCTGCGCTCGCTGACGCGGCAGGTGCTCGCCTCCGACGGCGCGTTCCTGACCACGCGGCCGCAGCAGCTCGCCATCCCGCGCCAGCAGCAGCGCTTCGACGGCGACACCGACTGGGCGGGCGACAACCTGCCCGAGACGGCGGTGATCAACTACTACCTCAAGAAGCGGCACGTCATCGGCGACCTCAAGCTCGAGATCTTCGATGCGGCGGGCCGCAAGCTCACCACCCTCAGCGGCGGCAAGCGACGCGGCATCAACCGCGTGGAGTGGCCGATGCGGCTCAAGGGCCCCCGGATCCCGCCCGCCGCCAACCTGGTGCCCAATTTCTTCGCGTTCGTCGGCCCGCGCGCCGCCGAGGGCAAGTACAAGGTCGTGCTGACGCGCCACAAGGAGACCTACGAGAGCACCGTCGAGCTGGTGCCCGATCCGCGCTCGACGCACTCGCCCGAGGACCGTGCCGCCCAGTCGAAGCTGGTGGGCCAGCTCTACGACATGCTCAACGACCTCAGCTACACGGTCGAGGGCGCGGTGGAGCTGCGCGACCAGGCGCGCGCGCGCGCGGACAGCCTGGGTTCGGGCGACGCCCTCGCCAGGCGGCTGCGCACGTTCGCCGACCGCGTCGAGGCGTTCCGCGGCACCATCGTGGCGGCCAAGGAGGGCGGGCGCCTCACGGGCGAGGAGCGCCTGCGCGAGCACCTGGGCGACCTCTACGGCAAGGTCAACGGTTACGAGGGCCGTCCGACCGGCGGCCAGGTCGAGCTCAAGTCCGTGCTCGAGGCCGAGCTGCGCAAGGCGGAGTCCGACTGGAAGGCGCTCGTGGCCAAGGAGCTGCCGGGCGTGAACGCGGCCCTCAAGGGCCGCCGGCTGCCCGAGCTGCGCCAGAGCACGCGGGCCGAGTGGGACGAGGCGCGCAACCGCAACTGATCGTGCGTGGCGGAGGGTGATGCGAAGGGCCGGCGCCCGCGGGGCGCCGGCCCTTCGTGTCGGGCGCGCGGTCAGCGCCGCTCGAGCAGGTGCGTGACGAACCCGAGCGTGTCGCGGCCCCAGTCGAGGTACCCATGACGCCAGCGCTCGAGCCGCACCCGGAACGCCGCGGCGTCGGGGTCCGCCGGGTTCGCCGCCAGCCACTCGGACATCGCAGCCGCGTAGGTGTCCTCGTAGCCGTCCCACTCGGCTCGCGTGCTCACGTGCGAGCGCACCACGCGCCAGCCCGCGGACTCGGCCGCCGCGCGCGTGTCGGGCTCGGAGCCCATCTCGTCCCGCGCGGCGCCCAGCACCGCGAGGTACTCGGGTGCGGGCTCCTTCGCCCAGAAGCCCTCGCCGACCAGCGCGAAGCCGCCCGGCTCGACGAGGCGGTGCAGTTCGCGCAGCGCGCCCGCGTAGCCACCGAACGCGCCGCTCGCCCCGACGCACAGCGCGAGCCCGAAGCGGTCACGGCCGAGCAGGCCGGGCGCGTGGCGGGCGCGGTGCAGCGTGAGGGCGTCCGCCACGCCCGAGGCGGCGGCGAGCGCCTCGGCCGCGTCGGCGAAGTGGGGGTTGGGCTCGACGCCGACGCCGCGCGCGCCGAACCGCACCATGGCGCCCACCAGCATGGTGCCCCGGCCACAGCCCACGTCGAGCACCGCTGCGGGCGGCCGCGTGACCGCCGCGAGCATCGCGGCCACTTCACCCGCCGCGAGCGGACCCAGCACGCTCCGCCCGGCATGCGCGATCGTGGTCCAGCGGAACGGGTCGCCGGGGGCCGGCGCGGCCGCGCCCTCGCTCACCGCAGCGTCCGCCCGCGCGGGCGCTGCTTCTGCACCTCGGCGATGCGCTTCGCGTCGTCGGGGAACAGACCCACCTTGGCGAGACGCGGGATGAGGTCGATCCAGCGCGACTCGCGCGCGAACACCTTGCGGAACATCGCCAGCCCCTCGGCCTCCTGTCCGTTGGTGTACAGACCGAGCGCCGCCCACAACTGCAGCTCCACCACGTCGGGCGCGAGCCGGGCGGCCTCGGCATAGGCGCGCGAGGCCTCGGCGGGGCGCTTGGCGGCGATGTGCGCATCGCCCTCGTCCTCGAAGTTGTAGGCGCGCCGGAGCCGCAGCAGCCGCCGCAGTTCGCGCAGCGGCTCGGGATGGTCCTCGACGCGCAGGTTGACCACGTGATCGTTCCACGGCTTGCCGCTCGGCGTGCCCTTCATGACCACCATCGCCGCCGACTGCCGTCCGCGGATGTCGCCGCCCGCCTTCTCGGCCGCCTCGAGCGCCACCATCATGCGCTCGGCCAGATCGCCCTCGGCCCGCTCGAACGCCGTCTTCATGGCCGGCCACACGGTCGCGTTCGCCATGAGGTTGCCCTGCACGCTGAACTGCGCCCCCTGCACGTCGCCGGCGTCGGGGATGCACATGGGGCCCGTCCACGCGGCCACGCCGCCGGCCGCGTCCACCATCGCCACCTGGCGGCCCTCTCGGTGCGGATCGGCGAGCAGCAGCGAGTCGAGCGCCTGACGCGCCGTGAGGCCCTGGCGCATCAGCGCCAGCCCCAGCGGGCCGTAGTCCACCAGCACGAGCGACTGCGTGGCGACCGCGCCGACGCCCGGCTCGACCCACGGCACGATGGGACCCACCGAGAAGTAATGCGATTGCACCGCCACGCCGAGTTCGCCCGTGGCCGGGTCGCGCGCCACGATCGAGTAGGTGTGGGCGAGCGGCTGGGGGGGCGCCGAGGGCAGCGGGATGGCGGCTGCGGGCGACGACAGCGCGATGGCGGCGAGCGCGATGCGGGCGGACAGGCGGCGCATGGGCGGACCTCCGTTCGTCGGGGGCTGGGATGCCGGGCGGACGCCCGCACTATAGAGCGGGCGCTCGCCGGGGACGACGCCGGAGTGGAGCGGCCGCGGCGTGTCCGCAGGGGATCCCTGCGCCGGAGGGCGGCGGAACCGGAATCTCATCCGCCGCTGTGATTCCGGGCGGGCCCCGGGGTCTTCTTCCACCGAAGGGCCGATCCCGGCCGTCATCCACATCGGAGGGACTCCCGATGCACCCCACGCTCCGCCGCGCCTGCGCGATGCTCTTCTGCCTGACTCTCGTCGTCAGCGATGCCGGTGCCGCGCGAGGCGACCGCGCCTTCACGCTCAAGTTCGCACCCAGCGCGACCGGCCGCTCCGATGCCAATGCCTATCTGCTCGCTTACCTCGCGACCGTCATCTACCCCGAGCGGCTCGCCCTGCTGCAGGGCAACGAGGACGCTGCGCACGTGCATCGGCTCTTCACGGACGGGCCGTTCTTCGAGTCGAACTTCGCCGAGGCGGTGGGCCGCCTGTTCGACCGGCCGAGCATCCGCTTCATCCACGGGCGCAGCCGCCTGCTCCACGATCCCGAAGCGGCGGTCATCTCCACATCGCAGGCGGTGATCGTCGTCTTCCGCGGCACCGACCGCGTGGGTTCGGCCAAGACGGAGTTCGGATTCCAGTGGGCGGAGTGGATCACCACCGACGCGGTGTTCCCGCTCATGGACCCGGATGTCTCGAACATCCCCGGCCGTGTGCACACGGGCTTCTGGAGCGGGCTGCGGGCTGCCGTTCCGGGCTCGGGGCGGGAGTTCCGCGAGGAGCTGTTCCAGGCGGTCAAGCAGGCGATGGCCTCCGGGAGCCGGCCGCTGTGGATCACCGGCCACTCGCTCGGATCGGCTTACGCGCAGCTGTTCGCGGCCTACTGCCATACGCACCGGGTGCGCACGGCCATGACCGGAAGATCCGGGTTCAGCGCCGACGGCATCACGCCGCACGCGCTCTACGCGTTCGCATCACCACACGCGGGCGATGCCGCGTTCCGCGACTTCCTCGACGGCGCCCTGCCGGGCACGCGGTTCCAGCGCTTCGACTTCGTGTCGGATCCGATCACCCAGCTGCCGCTCTACACGATGGGTTACGCCCGGGGCGGCACGCGTGTGTACTACGACGACGTCACCACGATCGAGTTCGGCGCGCCCGAACGCCTGCTGCTGCTGACGAGTCCGGCCACCGACTTCTGCTTCCACCAGCCCACCTGGTACCTGCACGCGGCGTATCAACAGCTCTCGGCCTCCGAGAAGCTCGCCATGCCTGCGCCGCTTCCGCGCCCGGTCAAGGCCGACGCGGGCTGTGCGATCCCCCTCACGGTCGAGCGAGCGCTGAACAGCCCCAACGACGAGCTGATCGAGGCGGGGGAGGGGCTGGGGCAGACCATCACGTACAACCTCGAGGCGCTCTTCGACAACCTCACCGACGGCAACGCGCTCGAGGGGGAGTGGACGATCCGCTGTCTCAAGGACGGCAAGCACCTCGACATCAGCGGATCGTGCTGGGGCGGCGACGTGTGCAAGACGCAGCTCTGGAGCCTGGGCCAGTCCACCGGGAACAACGTGTTCCGCCTCGAGCACACGATCGGCGGCTACTTCGTGAAGAACCGCAGGACGTCGTCCTCATCCTTCACCTACCTGCAACCCGAGGTGGAGAAGATGGGGCCGCTGCCGGGAACCGCGACGATCCAGATGGCCAAGGCGATCGTGCCCGGACCGCACCAGATCTGGCAGTTCTACGCGGTGCCGGGACGCACCCATCACTACGTGATCCGCAATGCCGCGACCGGCATGGTGCTCGACGCCGACAACGCCTGCACCGCCACGAATGGCTGCCGCGTGAAGGAATACCTTCCGCGGGCGAGTGACGCGACGCAGGTGTGGGTCCTGGCCCGGCCATGATTCGACGCCTTCCGTGCGGCATGCCGCCACTGCCCCGCCCTTCCGGAGCCGGCTTCCAGGCCGCGCTGCTGGCGCTGATGCTCGCGGGTTCGGGCGCGCCGGCGCGGGCGGCCGGGTCCGCCACGCCCCCGATCCCCGCGGGGCTCGCGCGCGAGATGGATTCGATGGTGGCCGAACTGCTGGCGGGCGACGCCGCCAAGCGCAAGCTCCAGTCCGCCGGCCAGCGCGTGTCGTTCGAGGGCATGGCGTGGGACGCGGGCGCTGGCCAGGCGGCCGGCACCAGCCCGTTCGGCATGCGGCTGGGGGACGCGGTCGGATCGGCACTCGAGCGGCGGCGCATCGGCGAGCGGCCCGGTGCCGGCCCCGTCACCCGCGGCTTCGGTGGCGCGATCCTGAAGGGAGCGTTCGGCAGCGTGGGTTCGGCGGTCGGCGTGGTGCTCTCGATGGTGGACGCCAACTCGGGCCGCATCGTGTCCGAGGTCCGTCGCCGGCTCGACCCCCGGGCGCTCGCGGACATGGGCATGAACGAGCTGCTGCCGCCCAACGCGCAGGAAGCCAAGCAGCTCGCCCAGCTCGTGAGCGGTTCGATCGGAAGCGGCGCACAGCCGTTCAAGCTGCAGGTCCGCACCGAGCGTGGCGCCCATGCGGCGTACTTCGAGGGGGACCGTCTGCATGTGCAGGTCGAGGCCGAACGCGACTGCCATCTGCGTCTCTACCACGTGTCGTGGACCGAGAAGCGCCTGACGCTGATCTTCCCCAACCGCAGCGAGCCCGACTCGCGCATCGCCGGGGGCGCGTCGGTGCGCGTCCCGGCCGACGGATCGGCGGCGGTCTTCGAGGTGGCGCGGCCCTACGGTGTGGACGCGATCGTCGCCATCGCGAGCGAGCAGCCCTTCGAGGACGAGGCGGCCGTGGCGGAACGCCTCGCGGGCGAGGCCGCGGAGGGCAAGCCCCAGTCGGCGGGCGACGCCGGGACCGCACCGGAGGAGACGGCGGAGGACCTGGGCGGCCTGCAGCCGGCGGGGGAGTTCCTCTCGGAGCCGGGAGTGGACGAGGCGCGCACGCGCGGCGTGCTCACGCGCGGGCTCGTCGTGCGGCATCGTGCCGAGCCGATCGCGGGCCCCGGCGCCGCGGGCGCGGG
>CAZMQP010000027.1:0-15355 GCA_964568385.1 uncultured bacterium | reverse complement strand
CCGGCGACCGGGCGCCGGTTGAGCAGCGCCGCCGCCGCCGGCGAGCCGCCGCCGCGCAGCGCGAGCCACGTGCCGCCGGCACGCAGGTCGCGTCCGCCCGCGATGGGCCGCCCCGGCACCAGGCGCCCGGGCGGCGCGCTGGGCCGGTCCGGGTCCTCGTCGCGATTGGCGGCGAACACCACCGTACCGGGCCCGAGGACGTCACGGCCGAGCAGGAACGTGCACATGCCGCGCACTGTAGCGGTCCCCGCCCTCGTGCGCCCGTGCCGGCGGCCTTGCCGAGCGGGCGCCCCGCGCGCGACAATCCCCGGCCTCATGCGCCCGACCCGACTCCTCCGCCTGCTCGCGCTCGCCCTGCTGCCCGCACTGGGCGCCTGCTCCAAGCAGGTGGCGGCGCCGGTCGAGGAGCCGCCCGTGAGCACCAGCGGCCCGCAGATCGTGGTGAGCGTGCCCGCGGCCCGCAGCGAGGGCGTGCTCTACGACACCGAGATCTGGGCCGGCTTCGACCGCGCGCTCGAGGCGAGTTCGGTGGACAGCACCAGCGTCTTCCTCAAGCTCGACACGCAGCGGCTGCCGTGCACCATCACCTACGAGGCGGTGCCGCGCCGCGTGCGGCTCAAGCCGCGCGTCACGCTGCAGCTGCAGCGCACCTACACGGTCGAGTTCGCCGCCACCGTGCGCGGCCTCGACGGCACGACGCTGGGCGAGCGGCGCTTCTTCCAGTTCAAGACCAACAGCCTGCGGCGGCCCACGTACAGCTACCCCGACTCGCTCGCGCTCGAGGGCCCGGTCGTGATGCTGGGCTGGGGCGGGAACGGCGCGGTCTCCAACCAGATCCTGCACGAGCTCTATGCCTCGACCGATTCGGCGGCGGTGGCGAACCGGACCGTGCCGTACCGGCAGCGGGGCACGGCGCTGTCGCACCTGCCGGTGGCGACGTGGCCGCGCGGCGCGCGCGTGTACTGGAGCGTGACCACCGAGAACGCGGCGACCGGCGAGCGCCTGGCGGGCCATCTGCGGGCGTTCGACACCTATCCCGAAGGCTGGCCCGTGGACTCGGTGACGTGGACGATGTTCGACTACGGCGGTTCGCGGTTCCAGACGCCGCGGCTCCAGTACTGCAACTCGATCACCCAGTTCACCGGCACGGCGTTCTCGCTGGCGACCCACTTCCGCAACCCGCCGAGCGGGCTGTCGGCCTCGGCGATCGAGTCGGTGCGCCTCTACGTGCCCCTGCAGTCCGGATACGCCGACAGCCTCGCGGTCAATCCGCTCACCGTGTGGCGCACGCTCGGCGACTTCACGGCGTGCAGCTTCGGCTGGCCCGGGCCGCCGTTCCCGGAGCCGGCGGGCCGCCTGAGCGCCGCCGAGCGCTGCGAGCTCGACGCCACGGCGATGTTCCGCGAGGCCGGGCTGGCGGCCTGGTTCGAGCAGAACGCGCGCGGCCGCGGGCTGCCCGGCATCCAGTACCTCGCCGACCGCACGATCGGCACCGCGATCTCGACGGTCACCCCGGCGCGTGCGGTCGTGGTCCACCTGCGCCGCGGCGGTTCGCCGGGCCCATCGCCGGCCCGCGGGCGAGGCCGATGACAAGGACGCGTGAGGAATGGCGTGGACGGCCGCTTGCCGCTTGACCCCTCCGCGCGCGCCACGATGATGGGCGGCGCGATGCCCCCCGAACCCATGCCCCGCCCATCCCGCCGGCGTTCCGTGCTCGGCGCCCTGCTGCTGCTCGCGCTCGTCGCGGCCGCGCCCGCCGGCGCGCAGACGGTGCAGCCGTGGACGCCCATGTCCGCGGACTCGGTCGTGCGGTTCATCGCCTCGGCCAATGTGCGGTTCCGCGAGCAGGCCGCCGACTCGCTCACCGGGCGCGACGTGCAGGCGTTCGAACTGGTGGCGCAGGCGGCGCGGCGGCTGCTGCGCCTGCTGGGCCGCGCCAACATGCAGCAGGCGCCCATCATCAAGGCGACCCTCGACTCGCTCGGGGCCGACGTGGACGTGGCGCACGATCCGCAGCAGCCGAGCATCGTGTTCGTGATGGTGCGCAATCCCCACCGGCCGGGCTCGGGCGCCGTCGGCTACCTCATGTGGTACCGCGGCAACGACCTGCGCATGCAGGGCATCAGCTTCCCCGCCGGCATCCGGCCGCGCCTGCGCGCCTGGTACACGGGCCGCCCCACCAGTCCGTACGGCGCCGCGATCGTGTATGTGCGGCGCGAGCAGCCGGTCCGCTTCGGCTTCAAGTTCCTGCGGATGAGCGGCGACGGGCACTTCTGGAACCTGGTCCAGTACGAGGGCCAGGGCCCCGAGTTCGGCGAACCCGGAGACGTGGTGTTCGCCGACATCAACAACGACAGCCAGCCCGAGATCATCAACTACCAGCGGACCGAGCCCGACTCGTTCCTCGTGCTCGAGCGCGGCACGCCGGCGCTGATGCAGGAGCGCCTCTACACCGAGCGCCCCGAGGGCTTCGTGGCGCACGACGCCCGGGTGCTGCCCGGCCCGGTCGCGACGCTGCGGCTGTTCGCCCTGACGCTCATGTCCAACGACCGCGAGTCGGCGGGACGGCTGCTCGCCGACCCGGGCCTGCTCGACGACGCCTTCGCGACCGGCTGGGGCCGGACGCGCATGCGCGGCGCCTGGACGGTCGAGTACGGCGAGGAGCGCCAGCCGTGGCCCGAGTGGCTGGCGGTCAAGGTGCACGGGGATGGCGGCTTCCGGCGCTGGATCTTCCACTTCACGATCCGCGACGGCCGCTGGGTCATCCGCGAGTGGAAGCCGGTCGTGGTCGGCCGCTCGACGGTGCCGGGGAGCGCGCCATGACGAAGCGGCTACCGGTGGCGGCGCTGTTCGCACTGCTGGCGCTGCCGCTGGCGGCGTGCGACCGCACGCCGCAGCTGGTGCCGCCCGAGGCCGACTCGCTGGCGGTGGTGCCCGACTCGTTCACCGTGCTCGCCCGCACGGCGGTGCGCCGCTGGGACGAGGGCGCCGACGACGAGGCGGCCGCCGCGAGCGCCCGCGTGGTGCACGCGGCGCTCCGGCTGCGGCCCACCGCGCCGTGGCGCGAGCGCGTGCAGGGTGTGCTCGACTCGCTCGGCATCGGCGCCGAGGTGGCGGGTTCCGACCGCGCGCTGGTGCTGAACCTGTTCTCGCGCGTCGAGGCGATGGGGCGCACGTGGCCCTACCTGTTCTGGCGCGAGCAGGACGACGTCCGCTTCCAGCCGCTCGAGGGCGGCGGCCTGCACCTCGTGGATGTGGTGACGCGCGGCTTCGGCAACGCGGGTGTGCCGAGCGACACCGCGCAGGCGGCGGCGCTGTTCGACCGCCGCGTGGCCGCCGGCACCGAACCGGTGCTCATGGTGTGGAAGCGCGCCGCGGGCGGACGCTGGGACCTGTTCCAGCACCTGCCCGGGGACTCGCTGGGCGGCACCGGGTCGGGGGAGTTCGTGGCCGGCGAGCAGGGCGTGGACCTGACGACCCGCACGTTCCGGCCGACGCCCTACTTCGACGAGTGCGCCTCGTGTCCCCACGTGCATCACGAGTCGCGATTCGAGTGGCACGCCGACGGCTTCCGCCGCATCGACGACCAGTTGGTGCCCTCGCCCTACAACGCCTTCACGTCGCTCATCGCCGCGCTCGCCGTGCGTGACCACGTGCGCGCCTCGCGGCACGTCACCGACCCGGCGCTGGTGGATTTCGCGATCCGGCTCGGCTGGGACGAGGTCGGCCGCGGCCGCTGGCGGGTGGCCCCCGGCAGCGACGAGAACGCGCTCGAGATGGTGTTCTTCCGAGGCGCCAGGGACGCCTTCCGGGTGACCTTCCAGGCCCGGGACGGCGACTGGGTGGTGAGCGGCTTCGAGCCGACCAAGCGCTCGATCGAGTAGGTCAGCGGTTCGGGCTCGAATCGGCAGTGGTTTTTGACTCGGTCAGCCGCATAGACTCATGAGAGTCGAGTTGGAGATGGCTCGGTAGTCCACCTACCCTCCGGAGGCCTGCATGCGTTCCCTCCTCCATGGGCTGCGGCTCGGAGTCTGTGTCCTTGCGACGCTGGTCGGCGTGGATTCCAAGCCTGCTTCCGCGCAGGACGGCACTTGGCGCCGACTCGGTCCGCCGCCCATCGCGCTGGCGGATGCCGGATTCTATGACGCGACCACGCGAAGCGTCTGGTTGAGCGGCAACTTCGACGATCGCCACGAGTTCTGGCGCTACCACATCGAAACCGGCGAGTGGGACCACCTGCCGCTCGGCGGCGCGCTCCTACTCAATGGAATCACCTCGGTGCTCGATCCGACGCGGCGTCGCGTGTTGACTGCTGGTGGCTACACTCCGAGTACCGCGGCCTTCTTTCCGGCGAGCATGGGGTACCACGCGAGTCTCGACGGTCTGCCACGGTTCCACCAGCACCGGGAAACGCCGATCATCCATCGAGGTCCCGCAGCGTACGACCCGATACGCGATCGATTCGTGCTCGTGGACCTGCCGAGCCTCTACTATGGTCCCAATCAGGTCCATGTGACGCCCGCCGACCTCTCGGGCCCGTGGCAGGCGCTTCCTATGTTGGGAAGTCCCCCCAGCTATCGATATGAAGTCACTGCGAGCGTGTTCGATCGCTTGCGCGACCGCATCGTCTTCTACGGTGGGCACGAGGTTCAGGCTTCGGATGCGTTGTGGGCAGTGGAGTTCAGCCCGGAGCCCCGATGGGTGAGGCTGTTGGCGAGTGGCGAGGCGCCGGGTGTTCGGTCGGGAGCTCGCATGGTCATGGACGAAGCCCATGACCGCGCGTTCCTGTTCGGCGACCAGGACTCCAGACTCTGGATCCTCCACTTCTCGCCTACTCTGAGGTGGGAGTCCGTGACGCTCACGGGCGATGTGCCGAGTCGACGGCGACTGCCGGTGTTCGGGCTGGACGAGGGGCGGAGAGAACTCATCATCGCCTTCGGCACGCCGCTCGATCCAGTCGCTCCGTACTCCAGCGACATCTTCGCACTCGACATCGAGTCCCATATCAGCCGGCGTCTGTATGAATCGACTTCCTCGCCATGGCCTGTCCATACCCGTGGAGCGGCGCTCGCACAGGACCCAGTCACGGGCCAGAGCATCATCTGGGCGGGGCATACGATCGACCTCGTGGGCGGCTGCTATCAATCGCCGGTGGATGCGATCGAGGTGGATCAGGATCAACTCACCCTGCTTCCGGGCGCACCCAGCACGGGCCCGATCCAGATGCTCGTTGCGACCCCCTCGTCCCGTCCGGTCCGAAGCACGGGAGCACGGTTCGCGACGGATGCCGAATCGGGGCGGCACCTGCTGTTCGGCGGTGAGGCGCGCTTCGATCTGGGGTGCGGCTCCGGGCACGGAGGAGGTCGAGTCACCATGAGGATCACACAATCCGACGTCTGGGAGCTTCGACTGCTTCCCACTCCGACCTGGACGAAGCTCCCCGTCAAGTCCAGCCCGCGCCTCGAGCGATACTTCCACGCTCAGGTCTTCGACCCCGCACGAGCTCGACTTGTCGTCGCCTGCGGCTACGGGAATCTCGACACCGCGCAGGTCTGGACGTTGGAGGAAGCAGGAGATTCGCTCCAGTGGACCGCTCTGCCGACGATCGGCTCGGCCCCAGGAGTGGTCGTCCCCATCGAGGGTGGCTACACGACGCTCCAGGCGGCCTTCGATGCGCCCGGCGACCGGATGATCGTGCTGCGTTCCGACGGCACGCTCCACCAGCTCGCGTTCTCCGACTCCAATCGATGGTCTCCACTCGGCACGACCGTTGCTTCAGTGCCGCTCGTGCGGGCATCGATGGCGTTCGATGAAGGGCGGCGCGCTCTGATCTTCCATGCCGGGCGTCCGTCGACCTACGGCACCGTGAGCACCGACTTCTGGCAGCTCGACCTCGAGCCCCCCGTGCCGTCCTGGAAGAGGCTCTCGCCGACCAGCCCGCATCTTGCGCGCGCCACGCCCAGTCTGTTCGTCCAGCCTTCCTCGAATCGCGTCCTCGTACACGGAGGCATCGCGGAGCATCCTCACACCCAGCCGTACAGCTTCGCGCAAGCGAGCCTTCTCGAACTACTCGCATTCGACCGCTTCGGCCCCACTTCCATCGTGGCGTCGCATCTGAGCACGGAGTTCGTGGGAGCCGGCATCAGACTCTCGTGGCGGCTGTCTGCTGGCGCGACCGCGAGAGTTTCTTTGGAGCGCCGCGCCCGGCCAGAAGCCGCTTGGACCGACGTGGCCGATGCTCTGGTGAACGGGGAGCACGAGGTGGTCCTCTTCGATGCGGAGCCGGGCGATCACGAGCGCATCGAGTATCGGATCCGGGTACGCCAAGGCGGCGAGGAGCATGTCAGTTCCGTGATCCAAGTCACGCGACCTCGGATCGCCGGGGTGGGAATCGCCTCGGCGGTGTCCTCGAGCGACGGTCGCTGGCGCTTGACGCTTGACCTGCCGCTCAACGCACCCGCCAGAATCGAGATGTTCGATGTCGCGGGGCGGCGGAGTGTGATCAGCGAGTTCGACGGTCGACGGGGCCGACAGCAACTGGAGTTCGCGACTGCGGAGGCGGCACGGGGGATCCACTGGCTGCGGCTCTCCCAACTCGGTGCCAGCGCTGTGCGCCGAGCGATCGCACTGCCCTGATTGCAGGAGCGACTCGGACGGATTCTCGCTTCCCTGCAAGTGCGCGAAGCATCATACTGCCCGCCTGTGCAGTGACGGCGCGGACATGGGGTCCGCCGCCGCCTGACGAGGGCGGACATGAAGGCGCTCCCGACCCGATTCCTCGATCCCCCCGACGACGCCGGCGACGGCGACCTCGTGCGCTGGCTCGCCGAGTACGCCGAGCGCCGTGAGAACCGCGGCGCGCTCGTGCACTGGGAGCGGCTGCCCGCACGCCCGGCCCGCTTCGGCGAACTGCTGCCGGCGCTGCCGCCGGCGCTAGCGGCCGCGCTGTCGTCGCGCGGCATCACGCGGCTGTTCACGCATCAGGTGCGGGCCATCGAATCGCTGCGCGCCGGCCAGGACACGGTGGTGGTGACCGGCACCGCGAGCGGCAAGAGCCTGTGCTTCCAGCTGCCCACGCTCGAGCGTCTGCTCGAGGAGCCGGAGGCGACGGCGCTGCACCTGTTCCCGACCAAGGCGCTGGCGCAGGACCAGCTCAAGAGCCTCACGCGCCTCGCTGCGGACGGCGGCGTGCTCGAGGCCCGGCTCTCGGCGGGCGTGTACGACGGCGACACCGCCCCGAGCACGCGGCGTCAGCTGCGCGAGCGCGCCAACGTGATCCTGTCCAACCCCGACATGCTGCACGCCGGCATCCTGCCGCAGCACGCGCGTTGGGCGCGGTTCCTGCGCCATCTGCGCTACGTCGTGGTCGACGAGCTGCATGCCTACCGCGGCATCTTCGGCAGTCATGTCGCGAACGTGCTGCGCCGTCTCGAGCGGCTGGTCCGGCACTATGGCGGCGAGTACCGCACGGTGTTCTGCAGCGCCACCATCCGCAATCCGGGCGAACTCGCCGCCGGGCTGCTCGGCCGGCCGGTGACCGTGGTGGACTACGACGGCGCACCGCGAGGCGAGAAGCACTTCGTGTTCTGGAACCCGCCCTATCGCGACGAGACGCGGGTCGAGCGGCGCTCGAGCAACGTCGAGGGCTGCCAGATCCTCGCCGGGCTCATCGAGCGGGGCGGGCAGGCGATCGCGTTCACCAAGTCGCGCGTCTCGGCCGAACTGGTGTTCCGCTACGCGCGCGAGCACCTCGAGCGCTCCAAGGCGCGGCTGCCCGCCGATGCGGATCTCGGACTCGGGGCCATGCACCTGCCGCCGCTGGCCGACCGCATCAAGCCCTACCGCGGCGGCTATCTGCCCGAGGAGCGCCGTGCCATCGAGCGCGCGCTGTTCTCGGGTGAGCTGCGCGGCGTCGTGAGCACCAACGCGCTCGAGCTGGGGATCGACGTGGGCGGCCTCGACGCCGCCATCCTGATCGGCGCCGCGCCCACGCTCGCGAGCATCTGGCAGCAGGCCGGGCGCGCGGGTCGCAGCGGCCGGCCCAGCATCGTGGCGCTCGTGGCGTACAACGACACCGTGGACCAGTACCTGATGCGCCGGCCGTCGTGGTTCTTCGGGCGCAGTCCCGAGGCGGCGTGCGTCGATCCGCACAACCCGTACATCCTGGCCCAGCAGCTGGCGTGCGCCGCCTACGAGCTGCCGCTCTCCGAGGCGGACGAGGCGGCGTTCGGCGCACAGATGCCCGCGATCCTCGCGGCGCTCGAGGAGTCGGGGGAGACCCGGACCATCGACGGGCGCACCTACTGGGCGCGGACCGAGTTCCCGCAGCGCAAGGTCTCGCTGCGCAACATGGGCGACGACACCTACACCATCGTGGACGGCACGCGGAACCACGCCGTGGTGGGAACGGTCGATGCGATCTCGGGACTGGAGCTCGTGTACCCCGAGGCGATCTACCTGCACGAGGGGCAGAGCCACTGGGTGCGCAAGCTCGACCTCGAGCAGAAGATCGCCACCGTCGAGCCGCGTGAGGTGGACTACTACACGCAGCCCGTGCTCGAGACGAACGTGCGCGTGCGGACCGAACTGCAGAGCCGCGAGTGGCGGGGCGAGAGCGTGCGATTCGGCGAGCTCACCTACAGCTGGCAGACCGTGGCGTTCAAGAAGATCCGCTACCGGTCCCTCGACTCGATCGGCCATCACCCGCTCGACCTGCCACGGCTGTCGCTCGAGACGGCCGGGCTGTGGTTCGCCCCGAGCGAGGCGGCCTGGGGCGCGGTCGCGGCCGCGGGCCTGAACCCGTGGGAGGCCCTGGGCGGCGTGCGCAACCTGTTCGTGCAGCTGCTGCCCCTGCTCGCGATGTGCGACCCCATGGATGTGCAGGGCACGCTCGACTCCTCGAACCTCGGAAGGCCCGCGCTGTTCCTGTTCGACCGCTACCCGGGCGGACTCGGGTTCGCCGAACAGGGCTACGCACGCCTCGACGAACTGGCGGAGGCCGCGCTCACGCATCTCGACGGCTGCCCGTGCGGCGACGGCTGTCCCGCCTGCGTCGGCCTGCCGGTGCTGAACCCGGCGCAGCAGCAGGACTGGGACACCATCCGGAAGTCGCGGGCCATCCCGACCAAGGATGCCGCCCGCACCCTGCTGCGGCGGTGGGTGGGGTAGCGGGCGGGTTCAGTGCGCCACGATGACGCGCTGGGTCGCGCGGCGGTCCCCCTGGCGGACGCGCACCACGTAGGAGCCGGCGGGCAATCCCGCCGAACCCTCGAGGTGGATCCGCTGGCGCCCGGCGTCCCGGCGGGCCGCATGGCGCAGCACGCGCCGTCCCGCGATGTCGAGCACCTCGAACACGACGTCGCCGGGCTCGGCCAGTTCGAGTTCGGCCGCGAAACCCGACACCGCCGGATTCGGACGGATCGCGTGCAGCGCGAAGCGCAGCGCGCTCGGCGTCACGAGCACGACCTCGGGCGTCAGCCGAACGCCGACGTCCGGGTCGGTCCAGCGGAGTCGGTAGGCGTATCGCGTTCCGGCGCGCACGTCCGTGTCCTCGTGGTGCAGCACGCCGCGGCCATCGGGCATGAGTTCGGCGACCGGCAGCCACTCCGACTCCGCCGCCCGCCGCTCCAGCAGGGCGACGAAGCCCGCCGAGGCGCTGACCTGCCACGCCAGGACATGGCGATCGGCGAACGCCTCGGCCGAGACGAGGGCGAGCTGCGCCGCGGTGGGGTCCCCCGGTGTGTAGCCGGCACACGAGGTGACCGACGCCTCCGCGGGCAGATCGTGGATCGCCCAGCGCGCCATGCCGCGAACCGACGCCCACGGGCCGAGACAGTGCGTGGACTGGGTCTGGATCAGGAACTGCAGGTGGAACGGCACGTTCGGCTTCACGGTGAGGATGTAGTCCGTCTGGGTCGCGCCGTCCGACGTGCGCTGCACGATGGAGCCGGCGGTGGAGCTGGCCCAGCTCACACGGACCGAGCCCTGCCCGCACTCCATGCCCGCGCACGCCGTGGTCATCTCGGCGCGCACGCGCAACAGCACGTCGATCGTCGCCGGCGCGGGCGCCGGCACGGACACGACGAACGAGTCCCGCGCCAGCGCGCTCGCCGTTCGGTCGGGACCGACGTCGGCCCAGACCCGGCCGCGCTGCAGGTCGTATCCGAGCGTCACCGGCATGCCGCGGTGCTCGCGGGTGTAGAGGGGCAGGCCCGCGTGCTCGACGCCCAGGCCCGAGGGGTTGTAGAGCACCCCCGATCCGCAGCCCGCATGGATCGCCGGCGAGAACCGCGTCGTGTCACCGGACTGCGGGCTGGGCGAGGCGTCGCTCGAGTACCCGCCATCGGGAAGGCGCTGGATCGACCGCCCCGGGGCCGGTGCCGCCACTTCGCCGCCGGCGCCGTAGGTCAGCCGCTGGCGCACCGTGACCGAGCCGCCGCTCCGGTGCGTGATCTCCACGGCGCCGGCGAGCGTGTCGAGCTCCGCGAGCAGGCGCAGCGTGGGCGCGCCGGCGTGGCTCCCGCGCTCGAACAGCCGCGTCCGCCCGGGCAGCCACAGCCCGTCCGCCGGCGGGATCTGGTCGGGCAGCACCTCCTGCACCAGCACGCCGTCACGGTCGAAGATGCGCATGCCGACCTGGCCGTCGAACAGCTCGCCCACGCCGCTCGAGCTCCACTCCACGAACTGCGCCGCCGTGCCCCCGGAGCGGTCCTGCAGCATCAGCTCCTGGATCACGGCGCGGGTCGTGGTCGGGCTCTCGTGGCACGGCACGAGCGTGGTGGAGTCGCCGCTGCTGCACTTGGGCCGCGGAGCGGGGTCGATCGCGATCGAGCCATCGGCCTGTCGCCGCCAGCTCTGCCCGGGCAGCGTCGCCGCGGCGAGCGGCCGATAATCGAATCGGCTGAGCACGCGGCGGCAGCCCGGTTCCCGCACGAGCAGTTCGATCACGCCGCCGTCCGCGGGAAGCACGGCCGGCATGAACGAGTCCACGCAGCGGCCGAGCGAGACGCCCTGCTGGGTCTGACCCACCAGATGGTGCTGTCCGGCGGGCCACGGCATGCCGTCGAACCACAGCAGGAGGTCGGTGCTCCGCCACACCAGGGCGCCGGCGCGGTCGCGGACCTCGAGGGACATGGTGCGGTCGTACACCGTCGGGCTCTCGGCGCGGAGCTCGATGAACTGGCCGAGCGTGCTCCCCGTCACACACGAGAGCCCCGCCGCCACGATCGTGACGGTCCGCGAGTCCGGCGCGCAGGTCTGGAGCGGCAGGCGGGCGCCGCGGCTGTTGATCAGCTCCGGCGACTCGTTCACGACGTACGCGAGGCCGTTCCACTCGAGCGCGTGGCCCGGCGCGGGCGCCGCGGGCTCGCCGGCGTGTCCGTAGCGGATCTCGTCGAGCACCGATTCGTGCGTGGGGTAGCGCACCAGCACCTGCACCGCGCCGGCGACCGGATCGAGCTCGGGGTCGAAGGTGCGATCGGGCTCCGGGAAGCAGCCGAGCTTGCGGTAGGCGTGCGCAGCGAGCGCCCACGACGTGCCCTGGAGCCAGGGGCGTCCGGTGGACGACCCGAACGGGTCGAGGATCTCGCGGATGGTGCCGCCGTCGCGGTCCACGAAGCGAATGAGCAGCTCCGAGTAGAACTCGAGATCCGCGCCCTCCGCGATCAGCTGCACAGACTGGGTGGCGGTGCCGCCATCCGCACACCGGAGCATGAGGGATTGCACCCGCACGCGCGCGAAGGATTGGTCGAAGCAGCCGCTGCTCGCCACCGGCGTGCCGTGTCGCCCCGCGAGCTTCGGAGTGGCCTGCCCCCAGGCGCCGCCGGCGCCGCGCGCCAGCGAGATCCCGGGCGGCGGTGGCGGCAGCGCCCCGGGGCCGTACGCGACCGAGTCCATCGTGACCGTCCCGAGCAGATTGCGGCGCACGATCGAGAGGCGGCCCCCCGTGGGGTCGAGCGCGGCGGGGAGACGCTGGTCGGAGGCGGGGGACAGCCGCGCGGCGGCCGCGTCGTCGGCGAGCAGCCAGCGCGAACCCTGGGCGAGCAGCGGCGCCCCGGGCAGGCCGAGCGCGAGCGGGACATCGGCCCGCAGCGTTCCCGAGCCGTCGTACGTCCGCAGGAACAGCGAGCTGTCGGCCGCGACCCCCGGTTCGAACACGGTCAGTTCGACGAGGCTCACCGGCTCGCCGCTCGCGCAGCCGGTCATGAGCTCGCTCAGCGAGGGAGCGGCGGCCGGTCCGAGGCACGCCGACGCCGACAGTCGCGTCCCTGCATGATTCGTGGGGCTGGGCTCCTGCTGCACGGCGAACGTCTCGCCGTCGAGCGACTCGAGACTGGCGCCCGGGGGCGGCGACGGGAATGCGCCGCCATAGCTCACCGACTGCAGCAGTGCGGCGGCGCCGTCGGAGCGGCCGATGAGCTCGATGCGGCCGGCCACCGGGTCGAGCAGGTGGAGCAGGTCGCGATCCGGGCGGTTCGGCCCGAACGCGTGTTCGGCCCTGGCGAGCAGCCAGCGGCGGCCCGCGGGCCACACGCTGCCCGCGGCCGGCGGCGTGACGGCGTACTGCCCCCGCAGCGCGCCGTCCCGGTCGAGGATGCGCACGGACAACTGCGGGTCGAACGACTCACCCTCACCCATGGCGGCGAGCTCGATGAACTGCCCGCGCGCCTCCCCGGACGTGCACATGAGCTGGAACTCCGACAGTCGCACGCGGCTCGTGATCGGGCGGCGGCAATCGTGGTTCGCGAGTGCCGCGCCGGCGCGCGTCGTCGGCGTGGGCGGTGACTGCGGCAGGTAGGACCCGCCCGAGAGGACCAGCGAGTGGCCGGGTTCCGGCCGCGGCTGCTGCGTCGTGCCGTACGCGACGACGCGCTGCGGCGTGAGCTGGCCGAGCCGGTCCCAGGCCAGCAGCCGGATCTCGCCCGCGAGCGTGTCGGGGTTGATCGTCCGCACATGGTCGGGGCCCTGGCCGCTCGCGCTCCTCCAGGTGGGCGAGCCGACCAGCCAGTGCTCGCCGCTCGCGAGGCCCGAGGTGCCGAGCCCGGCGAAGGGGTCCTCGATGCGCTCCAGCAGTTCGCCGTCGCGTCCGCGCAGCTCGATCACGACGTCGCGGGCCCAGGTCGGGGAGCCACCGGCCCCGACCGCCTCGATGAACGCGCGGCCGGTGCTGCCGTCGAGGCACTGCAGCGTGAACTCGGAGAGGTGGATCGGGATCGGATCGGGTCGGCCGCAGCGCTGGTCGGAGAGGAGCGCGAGCGAGTGGTTCTGGGGCGTCGGCACCGAGACGGTGGTGCCGGTCTGGGTGATCTCGAGCGAACTGCCCGGCGGCGGCAGCGGGGCGGTCCGCGCGTCGTAGTCGAAGGCGTCGAGCACTTCGCGCACGCCGGGGGTGAGGACCCGATAGATCTCGATCCGGCCCGCGAGCGTGTCGAGGGGTACCGACAGCACGGCGTCCGCCCCCGCACCGGTCACGGTGCGGAGCGCCTCGCGGCCCAGGGTCCACGGGGCCCCGGCCTCCCAGGTGCGCCCGGTCCGGCTGCCGAACAGGTCGGTGCGGTCGAACAGGGGGGTGCCCGACCGCCCCAGGACGCGGACGCCGATGAGCGGGTCGAACCAGCTCGCTCCCGACCTCGGGGCCAGCTCGATGAACTGGGCCGTGGTGCCGCCGTCCGGGCACTGCCACTGCAACTCGCGGATCCTGACCGCGGGCGCGGGGCTCGTGAAGCACTGACTCGCGGTCGCGACGACGCCGAAGGAGTTGGTGGGAGTGACCTCGACCGACTCGAACCAGCCGCCGAAGGCGTCGCGCACCAGGGAGCGGCCGGGTTGCGGGGTGCGTACCGCGACGGTGGGGGTGTAGGTGAGCTGATCGAGGATCGTCTCGGCGCCGCTGCTGCGGTTGATCGACACCACTCGGATCATGCCCGAGGTGGCGGGCAGAGTCGCGGTCATGACCGTGTCGGGCCGGGTCGTGGTGGTGAGCTCGAACCCCAGGCTGCCGAACAGGAACGCGCGCCCCTCGCCCCAGAACGGTCCGGTCGAGTAGGCCCCCAGACCCATGTCCATCCGAAGTGCGCCACCCAGATCGTAGACGCGCAGGCGCGTGTACTGGTCGAAGCGATAGGTGGGACTCGTGCACACCAGCTCGACGAAGCTCGCGGCCTGCAGCCCATCGGCGCAGACCGGCAGCACCTCCGTGATGCGCACCTGGGCCTGCGCCGCCGGCGGCGAGGCCAGCAGGAGGCAGGCGAGGGCGCAGGCGCCGAGGGGCGCCGGCATCCGCATCGGGGCGGCGGGCCGGTGGAGGGGGCTCATCGTCATGGGGTCTCCGCCTCCATCTCACGCGCTCCGCCCGCGCGTTTCAAGCGATTTCATCCGGCATGGTGCAGCGCTGTCCGTCTGGTCGCCCCGGCTGCTGCCCATCCGTGCCCCCGGCGGCTATCATCGTGCGCTCGCCGGGCGCCGCCCGCCCGCGCCGGCGCCCTGGTCTCACCCCCCCCGCGAGGACCCGCATGTCCAGCACGCCGGAATGGCCGGTCGCCTTCTTCGACGACGACTACCTGCGCATCTACCGACCCCAGTTCACCGAGGCGGCCACCGCGGCCGAGGTGGACTTCATCGAGCAGTCGCTCGGACTGGCCGCGGGCGACGCGGTGCTCGACCTCGCGTGCGGATTCGGCCGCCACGCCATCGCCATGGCGCGGCGCGGCTACCGGGTCACCGGGCTGGACTTCAATCCCGGCTACCTCGCGATCGCCGCCGGCGAGGCGCGCGCCGCCGGCGCCGAGGTGCGCTGGGAGGCGGGCGACATGCGCGCGCTCTCGGGCACCGGGCGCTACCGCGGGGTCTACTCCTACTTCACGTCGTTCGGCTACTTCGGCGACGATGACAACGAACGCGTGCTCGCCGAGGTGGCGGGCGTGCTCGAGCCCGGCGGCCGGTTCCTGCTCGACGTGATGAACCGCGATTGGCTGCTCACGCACCCGCAGCAGCGCACCTGGCAGCAGCGCTCCGACGGCGCCCTGCTGATGGAGGAGACCACGCTCGACCTGCCGAGTTCGCGCGTCGTCTCGCGGCAGATGCTGATCGACCCCAAGGGCGGGCCGCAGGTGACCAAGGAGCACACGCTGCGCGCCTACACGTGCGCCGAGTTGTCGGCGCTGCTGCGCCGGCACGCGCTCCCGGTGCGCCAGGTGTACGGCAGCGCGGCGCGCGAGCCGCTCACCACCGACAGCCGCCGCCTCATCCTGCTCTGCGAGCGGGCCGGATAGCGCGATGCGCGACGGCCTGCGCACGCGCCTCGGCGAGCTGGTGCGGCAGCGGCGCACGGCCGGGGCCGGCGCGCCGGCGGGCGAGG
>CAZMQP010000026.1:8575-15521 GCA_964568385.1 uncultured bacterium | reverse complement strand
CTCGCCCACCGGCAGGTAGCTGTGCAGCAGTCCGACGCGGGCGCCGAAGCGCTGGCGGAATCGCGCCACCACCTGCGTGGCCAGCGCCACCTCGGGCACCAGCACCAGCGTCTGCCCGCCGGCCTCGCGCGCCGCCAGGGCGCCGCGCAGGTACACCTCGGTCTTGCCGCTGGCGGTGACGCCGTGCAGCAGCAGCGGCGCGAAGGCGGATGCCGCCACCGCCTGCTCCCGCTCGCGCACCGCGGTGCGCTGCGCGTCGGTGAGGGTGACGCGCTCGGGCAGCGCCATGCGCAGCGCGGTGTGCTCCGCGGCGCCGCGGCGCGCGCGGCTGGCCGCCAGCCCCTTGCCGCCGCCCGGCAGCGCCGCCGAGACCACCTCGCCGATGGGGGCCAGGTAGTAGTCCGCCACCCACTGGGCCAGTTCGAGCAGGTGCGCCGTGAGCAGCGGCGGCGACAGCACGCGGGTGAGCGGCTGCACGTCGGTGCGCTCCGAGGTGCGCGTGCGCGCCAGCACGACGCCGCGCGCGGCGCGGCCGCGGATCGGCACCTCCACCATGCAGCCCGGCCGCACCTCGGCCTCGAGCGCCTCGGGCACCCGGTAGGTGAAGGCCTGGCGGAGCGGCAGCGGCAGCGCGACGAGGGCGAAGGGCATCGTGCGCCGCACGATGCGGCCCGTGACCGGCGCGGCGCAAACCCGGACCGGTGCGGATGACGGCGGGCGGGCCGAACCGCTATCCTCGCGGGCCGTCCGTTCCATCCGCCGAGGGAGACTTGCGACTCCGACCCCGCCTCACGCTCACCCTGCTCGCCGTCCCTCTGCTGCTGGCCGCCCCCGCTCGTGCGTTCCTCGACATCGAGGACCGCGGCCCGCGCCTCGATGCCGGCGCCTTCAGCTTCCGCATCACCAACATCGGCGTGCTCGGCAACGCGTTCTACGACCGCGGCCTCTCCAACGACCCGTCGCTGGAGTTCCCGCGCGGCAGCGGCCGCGAAGCGCTGGCGCACGCCGAGTTGTGGGTGGGCGCGAGGCGCGAGGACGGCACGCTCGGGGTCTCGGGCGGTCCGCTGCTGGAGTGGCGGCCGACGCTCGCGGCCGACGACCGCGTGCGCGTGATCGAGGCCGGGGCGCCGGGCACGCGCGCCACGGTGGACGACGACGGGGACGGGCGCATCGACGAGGAGTCCGCCAACGGGCGGGACGACGACGGCGATGGCGAGGTGGACGAGGACGTGTTCCTGCCCTCGCAGCAGATGGCCGAGGCGGTGTTCCGCGACGACCAGCGCGAGGCCATCGGCTACGTGGGTCCGCAGGGCGAGACCCACCGGCCGCTCGGGCTCGAGGTGCGGCAGCAGGTGTTCGCCTACAACGCCCCCGGCTACGAGCGCATCGCCGGCGTGCACTGGTTCATCACCAACACCACGAACGAGCGGCTGCACGACGTGTTCGTCGGCGTGCACGCCGACCTCGACTCACGGCTGGTGAGCGCGGCGGGCGGCCAGAACGACGACGCGGTGTTCGAGTTCGCCGACAGCGTCACCTTCTACGAGGGCCAGTCGGTCATCTCGGGCGGCTGGAACAAGCAGTGCTACCGCACGCTCAAGGGGCGGTCGGTGGGCCTGCGCGACGGCAGCCGCTCCGACCTGCCGATGGTCGGACTGGTGGCGCTGTCGCACACCACCGACCCGCTCGGACTCATCTACAACTTCGCCACCGAGGGCTCGCGCGCCGCCTACGAGGCACGGCGCGCGCCGGCCAAGGACACGACCTTCCGCTACACCGTGTTCGCCACCGGCGTGGCGCCGCGGCAGGGCGGCCCGCCGACCCTCGACGTGGACCGCTACGACGCGCTGCGCGGCCGCTTCCCCGCCAGCAACACGACGCAGCTGCGCGACTACTCGGTGCTGCTCTCGTGCGGGCCGTTCGCGACGCTCGGCCCCGGCGAGACCGTCGAGATGGCGGTGGCGTTCGTGCTCGGCGAGAACCCGGACTCGCTGAGCGCCGCCGCCACCAACGCCCGGCTGCTGTGGTACGGCATCTTCCAGAACCGCCAGCCGGACACGAGCCCGCTCGGCTCGCACACGGGCGGCTTCACCGGCATCAACGGCCACGAGACGTGCTACTCGCCGCCACCCGGCATCACGTTCCGCTGGGATCCCAACTGCAACAAGAAGTACGTCGAGGACCCCGCCTACGACGGCATCTCCGGCTTCCCGCCGGCGGGCGACCCCGAAGTGCTCTACCGCAGCGACCTGCCGTGCGTGTGGACCGACTGGGACTGCGACAACTGCACCGGACGCGACGGCCGCGAGACGCAGGTGCACTGGACCACCGGTACCGCGGCGCCGCCGCAGCCGTCGGTGCGGGTCACCGCCGGCGAGCGGCAGGTGAGCGTCGCGTGGGACGACTACCCGGAGATCGTCATCGGCGCCGGCATCATCCCCGGCGGCACCTGGCGGTTCGGCGGCTACCGCCTGTACCGGCTGAGCGACTGGACGCGCGAGGCACTGTTCCCGCCCATCCCGCAGTGGCAGCAGCTCGCCGCGTTCGGGCCCGACACGCTGTTCGGCGCCGTGCCGCTGGCCGAGGTCACCGACCCGACCGTGGCCTACGACTACGTGCTCTACGAGCGGCGGCACCACCCGGTCGGCCGGTACCGCTTCGTGGACCGCGAGGTGCTCGACGGCTTCGATTACCACTACGCCGTCACCACGCTGGCGGTGCGGGACACCGTGCAGGGCGGCGTGCCGCGCCGCGAGACGCTCGAGAGCCCGTTCCGCGCCGTGTTCAGCGACGTGGTGCGGCCTCGCGCCGAGGCCCGCGACGACGCCCGCCAGGTGCGCGTGGTGCCGAATCCCTACCGCGGCGGCGCCGAGTGGGACCGCCGTCCCGTGCCGGGCGACGTGTTCGCACGCCACATCGACTTCGTCGGCCTGCCGCGCGCCCGCTGCACCATCAAGGTGTGGACGGTGGCCGGCGACTTCGTGGCGCAGATCGACCACGACGGCCGTTCGGGCAATGGCCAGGCGAGCTGGGACCTGATCTCGCGCAACGGGCAGGACGTGGTGAGCGGCCTCTACCTGTTCACCGTGGACTCGGCGCTGGGCCAGTCCACCGGCCGCTTCATCGTCATCCGCTGACGCGCGTCCGGGCGGCCCTCAGGCCGAGCGCCGCTGCTGCGAGCCCTGTCCGAGGATGGCGTTGATCCGCTCGACGAGCTTGCGCGGCGAGAACGGCTTGGTGATGTAGTCGTCCGCGCCGACCTCGAAGCCGATCTTCTGATCCACGTTGCGGCCCTTGGCCGACAGCAGGATCACCGGGATGTGCTTGGTGCGGTCGTCGGCCTTGAGCAGCTTGCAGGTCTCGTAGCCGTCGAGCTTGGGCATCATGATGTCGAGCACGATGAGGTCCGGCCGGTCGGCACGCGCCTTCTCGAGGGCCTGTTCGCCATCCAGGGCGGTCAGGACCTCGTAGCCCTCCATGCCGAGGCTGAAGTCCAGGATGTGGACGATGTAGATCTCGTCGTCCACCACGAGGATCCTGCCCTTGGCCATCCCGATCTCCTCCATGCGCGGGTCATCCTGCCCGCGTGCGCGTCGAGGGGCGTCCGCCCCGCGTCCTCCGCTTCCCGTGGATTATCGGCCGCCGCCGGAACCGGCTTGAGTGCAGAACGCCGGTTCAGGCCGCCCGCCGCCCCAGCCCCTCACGCTCCAGCAGCGCCCGGAACGCCGCCACCACCTCGGGGTCGAACTGGTCCCCGGACTCGCGTTCCAGCTCGGCCAGCGCCTCGGCCGGCGTCCGCGCGGCCCGGTAGGGCCGCGAGGTGGTCATGCTCTCCCAGGCGTCCACGACGGCCAGGATGCGGGCCCCCAGCGGGATGGCCTCGCCGGCCAGGCCGCGCGGGTAGCCCTGCCCGTCCCAACGCTCGTGGTGCGCCATGACGATCTCGCGGACCGCCCCCTGGTACTCGATCGGCCGCAGGATCTCGACGGTGGCCTCGGGGTGCGAGCGCAGCGCCCCGCGCTGGCGCGGGTCGAGCCGGCCCGGGTGGGCGGTCTCGGACTCGATGCGCACCATGCCGACGTCGTGCACGTGCGCCACGTAGCCGAGCAGGTCCACCTCGGAGGGCGGCAGCCCCAGCTCGCGCGCGAGCCCGCGGGCCAGCCGCACGCTGGCGCCGCCGCCCAGGTGCAGATCGCGCTGCATGCGCGTCATGCACTGCACGGCCTCGAGCGCATCCTCGACGACGCGCTCGCTGTCGGGGTAGGCGCCGGCGCGTTCGAGCGCGCTGGAGATGCGCTCGGCGAGCAGCACGAGCAGGGCGAGGTCGTCGTCGTCGAACGACTCCCCGCTGCGCTTGTTGTTGGCGTTGATCACCCCCACCACCTCGCCCTCGAGGCGCAGCGGCACGCAGAGCAGCGACTTGGTGTGGTACTGGGGGTGGTTCAGGCGCCGGAAGCGCCGGTCGGTCTCGATGTCCTCCACGCGCACCGCGCGCCCCCACGCCGCCACCGCGCCCGAGACGCCGGAGCGCAGCGGCATGCGCCGCGCCGGCATGTCGTCTCGCCCGCGCCCGGTGGCCGCCGCCACGAACAGGTCGCCGCGGTCGGCGTCCACCATGGCGATGGACACGAGCTCGGCCTCGAGCGCCGTGGACACCATCTCCACGATCGCCTCGAACAGCGCGCCGAGATCGCCGCGCGACTGCAGCGCGCGCGCGATGCGGCGTGCCCGCGCCGAGGCCATCGGCCGCAGCGGCACGTGGAACGTGAAGCGGGCGCCCCGCCGGTCGCCCGTGGGCGCGAGCGGCTGGTCGGCCCGCAGCCGGCCGCCGTGCAGTTCGACCAGCGAGCGCGTGATCGCGAGCCCCAGGCGCGTGCCCTCGTGCGGGGATCCGCTGCGGCGGGCGCGGTAGAAGCCCTCGAACACCGCCCCCAGGTCCTCGGCGGGCAGCGGCGGGCCCTCGTCGGCGATGCTGCACACCCACTCGTCGGCCCGCTGCTCGGTCACCACGCGCACCTCGCCGCCCTCGGGCGAGAACTCGATGGCGTTGGCGAGCAGGTTGGCGACGACGCGGCGCATCATCTCGAGATCCACCTCGACCCGCGGGTCGCTCTCGGTGTCCACGCGGATCGCGACGTTGCGGCGGGTCGCCTCGGCCCGCACGCGGGCGGCCGCCTCGCGCACCAGGTCGGAGGCCTGCGAGGCTCCGAGCCGCAGCGTGTGCTCGCCGCCCTCGATGCGCGAGAGGTCGTGGACATCGGTGAGCAGCGCGGTCAGCCGGTCGCACTCCTCCTCGATGATCTGCACGAACCGCAGCCGCGGCGCCTGCTCGTTGTCGAGATTGGCCACCAGCGTCTCGGCGTAGGCCTTGATGCTGGCGAGCGGGCTGCGCACCTCGTGCGCGACGATGGACATGAGCCCCGCCGCCGCGTCGTGCGCCTCGAGCAGCCGCCGCTCGAGCCGCGCCGTGCGGCCGCGCTCCTCGTCCAGCGCGCGGCGCAGCGCCTCGCGCTCGAACGCCAGCGCCAGCGCGTCGGCGAGCGACTGCAGGAAGCGCCTCGACCCGGGAGCGAACGCCTCGACCTCGCGGAACGAGACCAGCAGGAATCCGTGCGCCACGCCGCCCGCGAGCAGCGGCAGCGTGGCGAGCGCCACCGGCGGCGTCGTCCACAGCAGGGTCTCGCGCGCCGCGCGGTCGCCGCCGTCGCCCTCGTCGAAGAGGGCGCGCTCGTGGCGCAGGCACCATTCGACCGGGCCACCGTGCTCGGCGAGGTAGGGCGTCTCGACGCCGCCGCCCTCGATGCGCGCCAGCGTGCCGCTGCGCGTGTCGAGCCGCAGCAGCCGGGCGTCCGCGGCGCCGAGCGCCTCGGTCACGCTCCGCGCCGCAACGCTCCAGGCGACGCCGAGGTCGGACGTGGCGCGCAGCGCCAGCACGGCCTCGGCCAGCAGGCTCAGCGCATCCCGTTCCGGGGCGGCTTCGCGCGGGTGTCGGTGGGAGGGCGGGGGCATGGCCGCCTCAGGCGACGTGCCGCTGGGCCGGCGGGTCCTGCTCGCCGCGGCGACGGCGCTCGCCCACCAGCACGCTGCCGGGGATGCCCTTGCCGTGCGCCTTGAGTTCCTGCGCGATGTCGATGAGCTCGGCCAGATGGGTCACCGGCACGCGGTCGGTGCTGACCATGGCGATGGTGAGGCTCATGAGCGGCACGCGCTCGAGCACGTGCCGGCGGCTGAGCACCTCGACGTAGCCGCGGTCGCGGTCGGCGCGGTCGTAGAGGTCGCGCGTCGCCGAGCGGTACCACTCGAGGATCTCCTCGCCGAGCGACTCGGCGCAGGCGGGCGAGGTGAGCACGACGAAGTCGTCGCCGCCGATGTGGCCGACGAAACCCTCTGGACCGCCGTGCCCGGCCACGGCCTCGGTGAGGATGCGGGCGAGCAGCTGGATCGCCTGGTCGCCGCGCGCGTAGCCGTAGTAGTCGTTGAACGCCTTGAAGTGATCGATGTCGATCTGCAGCAGCGCGAACGGCGTGCCGGTGGACAGACGCCGGCGGATCTCGTCGTTGATCGAGTGATTGCCGGGCAGTCCCGTCAGCGGGCTCGCGGCGCGCTGCTGCCGGCTCCAGTCGAGCGTGTTGCGCACGCGCTGCAGCAGCTCCTCGTTGTTGTAGGGCTTCGTGACGTAGTCGTTGGCGCCGCGCTTGAGGCCCGCGAGCTTGTCGTGGGGCTCGGCGCGCGCGGTCAGCATGACGATCGGGATGTGCCGGGTCGTGAACGAGTCGCGCAGCCGGGCGCAGACCTCGTTGCCGTCGAGCCGCGGCATCATGACGTCGAGCAGGATGACGTCGGGAAGGCGGCGTTCGACGGCGGCGAGCGCCTCGAGACCGTCGGCCGCGAGATCGACCTCGATCTCCTCCTCCTCGAGGATCGCGGCGAGCAGCTCGAGGTTTTC
>CAZMQP010000026.1:1002-8565 GCA_964568385.1 uncultured bacterium | reverse complement strand
AGACCTCGTTGCCGTCGAGCCGCGGCATCATCACGTCGAGCAGCACGAGGTCGGGCATGTGCTCGCGGGCCTTCTCGAGCGCCTCCTGCCCGTCCCCGGCTTCTAGGACCGTGAACCCATGCGTCTCGAGGAGCATCCGCAGCACCGAGCGGATGCCGGCGTCGTCCTCGGCGATCAGGATGGTGTTCTGGTGCACTCGGTTCTCCGGCCGATCCGGCGCTGGGGGATGAGTCGCGCTTGCGGACACGATGCACGGAGCCCCGGGCAGACGGCCCCCGTGCGGAAGTCCCCATGGTCATCGGCCGCCTGCCTCAAGGACTTGCGCGGATTGTCAGGGCGGCGGCGCCCCCCGAGGGGGGACGGGCGGCCTCGGGCGGGGCTCAGGCGGGCAGCAGGCCCGAGGCCTCGAGCGAGGAGGCGGCGTCCAGTTCGGGGGCCGCCACCTCGCCGGCGGCCAGCCGCCGGGCCCCCACCCACGCGATCATGGCCGCATTGTCGGCGCAATAGACCGGCGAGGGGATGTGGAGCGCCACCCCCAGCGACTCGCAGCGGGCGGCCAGCGCGGCGCGCAGGGCCCGGTTGCAGGCGACCCCGCCGCCGAGCCGAAGGGCGCGGGCCGAGACCGACTCGATGGCCCGCGCGCACTTCTCGACCAGGGTGTCCACGACGGCCGCCTGGAACGAGGCGGACAGGTCGGCCACGAGTTCGCGCGGGTAGGGCGGCGGCCCGTGGCCGGCGAGTGCGAGTCCGACCGCGGTCTTGAGGCCGGAGAACGACAGGTCGCACCCGGGCCGGTCCAGCATGGGGCGCGGGAACGAGAACGCGTCGGCGCGCCCCTCGGCGGCCCGCGCGTCGATCTCGGGGCCGCCGGGGAATCCCAGCCCCAGCAGCTTGGCGACCTTGTCGAACGCCTCGCCGGCGGCGTCGTCGAGCGTCGCGCCGAGCCAGCGGTAGCGGCCGAAGCCGTCGATCGCCACCAGCTCCGTGTGGCCACCCGAGACGACGAGCGCCACCGAGGGCTCCGGCGCCTCACCATGCTCGAGCGAGGCCGAGTGCAGATGCGCCTCGATGTGATTGACCCCGACGACGGGGATCGCGAGCGACGCCGCGAGCGACTTGGCGAAGGCCACGCCCACGACGAGCGACCCCACGAGGCCGGGGGCGTGCGTCACCGCCACGCCGGTCAGGCCGCCCAGCGCCGTGCCGGACTCCTCGAGCGCCGCGCGCACGAGCCGGGGCAGCTGCACCAGGTGCGCGCGCGAGGCGAGCTCGGGCACGACGCCGCCGTAGAGCCGGTGCACGTCCTGGCCCGCGACCCGGTGGGACCTGAGGCGGGCGCCCTCCTCGAGCACCGCGACCGATGTGTCGTCGCACGACGTCTCGATCGCCAGCACGAGCCGGCCCGCCCCCCAGCCGCTCACGCCTCCTCCGGGGAGAGCGCCTCGTCGAGCCACGCCATGTACCTGGGCGCCCCGGCCGCGACGCGCACCGCGACGCACTCCGGGGTCTCGTACGGATGCAGCTCGTGCAGCCGCGACAGCAGTGCGGTCCAGTCCTGCTTGCGGGTCTTCATGATCACCACCACCTCGCGCGCGTCCTCGACCGCGCCCTTCCAGCGGTAGATCGAGCGGGCGCCGGGCAGCAGGTTGGCGCAGGCGATGAGCCGCTCCTCGACCAGCGTGCGGGCGGCGGCCGCCGCCGAGGCCTCGTCGGCGAAGGTGGTGAACACGATGAGCACCTCGGTCATGGCCCCTCCGCCCGCCTCACCGCACCAGCACGGCGTAGGCGATCCAGCAGTCGTCGTTGTCGAGCGAGGTGCGCGGGTAGAGCACGCCGTTGTGCGTGCGGCGGTCCTTCGTCCAGCCCTCGGTCCACACCTCGAAGCCGCGGAAACCCGCCGCCTCGGCGCACTCGCGCAGCTCGGGCAGCGTCCACATGCGCCAATCGTACGTGAACGCCCGCTGCACGCGCCTGCCGTCGCGCATCTCGAAGTGGATGTGCGCGAGCAGCCGCCGTGACAGCGCATCGAACGACGCCTGCTCCCAGATGTACGTGAAGCCCGGGTGCATCGTGCCGTCGGGCCCGTTGCCGGCGGCCTTGCGCGTGCGCTCGGTCAGCGTCTTCTCGGCGCGCACGCCACCGAAGAGGTTCATCACCAGCACGCCCTTCGGCCGCAGCGACGCGCGGGCCGCCTCGAGATAGGCGATCAGGTCGGCGCGTGCGTGGAACACCCACCACGAGAAGTTGAGGGCGCAGGCGACGTCCACCGCCGGCCGCTGCGGCCGGCGCACGTCGGAGCGCACCAGGTGCACCCGGCCCTCGGCCGCACGGGCGTACGGCAGCCGGTGGCGCCGGGCCCAGGCGAGCGGCTCGGGATCGAGGTCCACCGCCCACGCCTCGCGCTCCGGGCCGCGCATCGCCCAGGCCGTGGCCAGCGCGGCGGTGCTGCAGAAGTCCTCGCGGAAGCGCCGGGGCGGGCGCCCGGCGTGCCGCCGGGCGGCGCGCTCGAGGAAGTCGAGGTCCCAGTCGGGCCCCTGCACGGCCACCTCGTAGAGCGTGTGTCGGTCGGGGCCCCGGCTTCCCTTGCGGCGGCTCATCGGTAAGATGCCTCCTCGTCTCGCGTGGTCCCGGGCGCCTCCCGGACCGCGCAGGGTAAGGCGCGTCTCGTGCGCGGGTCCAACCCGAGAGGGGTCCGAGGGACATGGCTGCCGCCGTTCGCCGACGCAGGAACCCGCGATGGGCCTCGTGGCCCGACGAGAAGCTGCTCGACCTGCGCTTCTGCGACCTCGGGCTGTCGTGGCGCGACGGCCCGATCGAGGCGGCCGTCCGCACGCTGCACGACGAACTCGGGGCGCGCGGCCTCAAGCTGCGGCCGCATGTCTGGCTGTCCACCGAGTGGTTCTCGCCCGACCGCATCCCCGGCATCGCGGTGCCCTTCTATCTCGCGCACCCGCGGCTGCTGCGGCTGGAGCGCTCGCTCATGCTGGAGGCCGAGGGCGGCACGCGCGAGGAGTGCATGATGATCCTGCGGCACGAGGCGGGTCACTGCGCCCAGCACGCGTGGCGGCTGCACCTGCGCGCCGAGTGGAAGCGCCAGTTCGGGGACGCGAGCCGGCCCTACCCCGAGGTCTACCGGCCCAACCCCGCGAGCCAGAAGTTCGTGCAGCACCTGCGCCAGTACTACGCGCAGGCGCACCCCGAGGAGGACTTCGCCGAGACCTTCGCGGTCTGGCTCACGCCGCGCCACCCGTGGCGGCGCCGCTACGCCGACTGGCCGGCGCTCAAGAAGCTCGAGTACGTGGAGCGCCTCATGCAGGACCTGCGCGGCCGCGTGCCCAGCGTGCGCTCGCGCCGCCAGCTCGAACCCCTGTCGTCGCTGCGCCTGACGCTGCGCGAGCACTACACGGCGCGCCAGGCGCACTTCGCGAGGCACCGCCCGACCATTCCCGACCGCGATCTCAAGCGGCTGTTCCCCGCCGAGCCCGGGAGCCGCCGCGAGCTGGCCTCACGATTCCTGCATCGTCACCGCGGCGAGGTGCGGCGAATGGTGGCGCGCTTCACGGGCGAGTCGCCCTATGCGCTGGAGCGCGTGCTCGACGACGTCATCGAGCGCTGCCAGGTGCTCGACCTGCGGGTGTCGGGCGACCGCAAGCGCCTGAGCGTGGACGTGGCGCTGCTGCTGACGGTGCGCACCGTGCATTTCCACTACAGCCGCCGGAACTGGGTGGCGCTGTGAAGAAGCCGCTGCGCGTGCTCGTGCTGCTGCATCCCACGCTGGTGCCGCCCGACTCGTTGCGGGGGCTGCCGGCCGAGGAGGTCGCGCGCATCAAGACCGAGTACGACGTGGTCAGCACCATCCGCGGACTCGGCCACGACGTGCGCGTGCTCGGCGTGCAGGACGAGCTCAATCCCATCCGGCTGGCGGCCGAGGAGTGGCGGCCCGACATCGTGTTCAACCTGCTCGAGGAGTTCCACGGTATCAGCGACTTCGACGCCCACGTCGTCAGCTACCTCGAGCTGATGCGCATGCCCTACACCGGCTGCAACCCGCGCGGGCTGATGCTGGCCCGCAGCAAGACCATCACCAAGAAGCTCGCCGCCTATCACCGCGTGCGCGTGCCGGCGTTCATGGTCGTGCCGCGCGGGCAGAAGCCGAGGCGGCCGCGGGCGCTCAAGTTCCCGCTGTTCGTGAAGAGCGCGAGCGAGGAGGCCTCGCTGGGCATCGCGCAGAAGAGCCTGGTGGACAGCGACGAGCGCCTGGCCGAGCGCGTGCAGTTCATCCACGAGTCCATCGGCACCGACGCGCTCGTGGACGAGTACGTGGAGGGGCGCGAGCTCTACGTGGCCGTGCTCGGCAACGGGCGGCTGACGGTGCTGCCCACCTGGGAGATGGACTTCGGCAAACTCGGCGAGCACGGCGAGCCGATCGCCACGGCGCGGGTCAAGCACGACGCGGCCTACCAGCGCCGGCACGGGATCGACATCCGCCGCGCCACGCTCGATCCCGGGCTGGTGCGCGAGATCCAGCGCCTGACGCGCCGCGTCTACCGCATGCTCGAGCTCGACGGCTACGCGCGTGTGGACTACCGGCTCAGCCGCGAGGGCACACTGCACCTGCTGGAAGCCAACCCCAATCCCGAGATCGCCGATGGCGAGGAGTTCGCCAGCGCCGCCGCCGCGGCCGGACTCGACTACGCGTCGCTGATCGGCCGCATCCTGTCGCTCGGGCTCGAGCGCGCGCGGCGCCGGTCCGACTGACCGCCGCTCAGGCGGCGGCGGCGCGGCGCAGCGCCGCCTTGACGCGAGCCACGAAGCGCTTGGGCTCGAGCGGCTTGCGGATGTAGTCGTCCGCGCCCTCCTCCATGAGCCGCACCTCGAGGTCGGGGTCGGGCGAGCCCGTGAGCACCAGCACCGGCAGCGTGGACGAGCCGGCCGAGCCGCGCAGGCGGCGCAGCACCTCGTCGCCGGGCATGCCCGGCAGCCCGAGGTCGAGCACCACCAGCCCGATCTGCTCGTCCACCGCCACCAGCGCCAGGGCCTCCTCGCCGGAGACGCAGTCCACGACCTCGTAGTCGGCCTGCTCGAGCAGATGGCGGGCGACCCGGCGGCACACCGCGTCGTCCTCGACCAGCAGGACGCGGCCGGCGGCTGCGCCGCCGCCGCTCATGGCGCGGACGGGCGCGGACGCCGCCGAGGGCGCGCTCGCCACCGAGGCGGCGGCCGGCGAGGGCGCGGCCGGCGATGCGGCGGGGGCCTCGGCCTCGGCGGTGTCGCCGATGACCCGGTCCACCTCCTGCAGCGTCGTCGAGCCGTCGGCGACGCGCTGGAGCGCCGCCTGCCGCAGCGTGGACATGCCCGACTGGATCGCGGCGCGCTGCAGTTCGAGGCCGCTGGCGCCGCTCGCCACCAGTTCCTGGATCCCGGGCTGCATCAGCAGGATCTCGTGGATCGCCATGCGGCCGCGATAGCCCGTCTGGCCGCAGCGGTCGCAGCCGGCGGCGCGCACGACCGGCCGCACGCCGTAGCGCTCGGCCAGCGCGCGCTCGTCGGCGTCGAGTTCGGTCACCGGCACGTGGCAGTCGGGGCAGATGCGCCGCATCAGCCGCTGCGCCACGACGCCGCGCACGGTGGCGGCCAGCGCGGGCCGCTCGACCCCGATGTCCACCAGCCGGGCGATGGCGCCGACGGCATCGTTGGTGTGCAGCGTGGTGAGCACGAGATGCCCGGTCATCGAGGCCTGCACCGCGATCTCCGCCGTCTCGAGGTCGCGCACCTCGCCGACCAGGATGACGTCGGGATCCTGGCGCAGGATGGCGCGCAGCGCGCTCGCGAACGTGAACTCGCGCTTGTGCTCCACCTGCATCTGGGTGATGCCCGGCAGGTCGTACTCGATCGGATCCTCGACCGTGCTGATGTTGGTCTCGCCGTTGTCGAGTTCGCGGATGAGCGCGTACAGCGTCGTGGTTTTGCCCGAGCCGGTGGGGCCCGTCACGATCACGACGCCGTTGCGGTGGCTGATGAGATGCCGCAGCGTCGCCCGGTCGGCGTCCCCGATGTCGAGGTCGGCGAGCTTGTCGGCGCTGCCGCCGCGCAGCAGTCGGATGACGCACTTCTCGGTCTCGCGTGTGGGCACGGTCGAGATGCGCAGGTCGATGGTGCGGCCCTCGTGCTCGAAGCCGGCGCGGCCGTCCTGCGGGTGCAGCCGGTCCGCGATGTCCATGCCGCTCAGCACCTTGATACGCGAGACGGCGCGCTGGAACGCCAGCATCGGCATGCGCATGTGCACGCGCATGACGCCGTCCACGCGGAAGCGCACCGTGCCGCCACCGGGGCCGGGCTCGAGATGCACGTCGCTCGCGCGCTCCTGGGCGGCGTTGCGCAGGATGAGCTGCACCAGCCGCACGACCGGCGACTCGTCGCTGGGCTCCTCGCCGATGGGCGCCTCGTTCGTGCGCTGCACCAGGCCCAGCGCCTCGTCGGCGCCGGCGGCCGGGACGGCCGCCTTGGCGTAGGCGCGCTCCAGCAGCCCGGCGATCGCCGCAGGGGACGCCAGCTCGAAGATGGGGGTGCGGCCGGAGGCGAACGCGATGCCGGTCTCGGCCGCCTCGTCGATCGGGTCGCTGGTGGCGATCACCAGCTGCCGGTCGTTCTCGCGCAGCGGCACGATGCGGAAGCGGCGCGCGATCTTCTCCGGGATGAACCGCGTCACGTGGGGCTCGCGGGCGTCGAGACGCGCCAGCGGCACGCGCAGCAGGTCGGCGGCCTCCTGCGCGAGCACCTCCTCGCTGACGCCGCAGTGGCGTGCGACGTGCGGCCACACCTCGTGGAGTGGCGCCGAGGCGGGCACATCGAGGGTGTCGGCGCCCGTGAGCGCGGCGCGGCGCGCGATGTCCACCAGCCAATGCTGTCCCTGCGGCGGCATGGCCATCACGATCCTCGCGGCTGGGTTCCCATGAAGTGGCAAGGCGGCATGTGCTGCCGAGTCTCGGTCATGCCGCCCCGGGCTTGAGTGCCCGGGGAGCGCCTGCCGCGGCCGCCGCCCGTCCCGCTGGCGGCGGGGCCTCCCGGGGGGCTATGGTCCCCGGCCGCATCCCCCGCGACCCCCAGCACTTCAGGCGCTTCCACCCCCCGGAGACCGCATGCAGAAGATCGATGAGTTCATCGCCTCCGCCTCGATCGACCGATCCCAGACCGGCTGGCGCACGTCGCTGCCGAAGCCGCCGCGGTTCGAGTTCGCCCCCGGCGAGTCCTGGCGCGCCCGCATGCGCACCAACAAGGGCGAGGTGGTGATCCGGCTCCTGACCGACACGGCGCCCATGCACGTCGGCAGCTTCGCCTATCTCGCGCGGCTCGGGTTCTTCGACGGCCTCGCGTTCCACCGCGTGATCCCCGGCTTCATGGCGCAGGGCGGCTGCCCGCTCGGCACCGGCACCGGCGGCCCCGGTTACCGCTTCGACGGCGAGTTCGGCGGCAGCCAGCGCCACGACCGGGCGGGCATCCTGTCCATGGCCAACGCCGGCCCGGGCACCGACGGCAGCCAGTTCTTCCTGACGTTCGTGCCGA
>CAZMQP010000026.1:0-992 GCA_964568385.1 uncultured bacterium | reverse complement strand
TGCCGACGCCCTGGCTCGACGGCAAGCACACCATCTTCGGCGCGCTCGAGAGCGGCGCCGAGACCCTGAAGGCGCTGGAGCAGGCGGGCAGCGAGACGGGCCGCCCGCGCGAGCCGCTCACGCTGGAGTCGGTGGTGATCGAGGTCGCCTGAGCGCGGCGGGGCGGTCCGGATGGCCCCGGCCCGCCCCCTTCCGCTAGAGTCGCGCGGTTCGCACCGTCCCATGGCTTCGGAGGGGTCGCATGAAAGGGCTCGAGGCACTCCAGTCCCGGCTGCGCGTGGTCAGCGAGCTCGAGAGCGCGGCGGCACTGCTGCGCTGGGACCAGACCACGTACATGCCCCCCGGGGGCGCCGAGGCGCGCGGCCGCCAGATCGCGACGCTGAGCCGCCTCGCCCACGAGCACCACACCGACGACGCCACCGGCCGAGCGCTGGAGCAGGCCGAGCGCGAGACGGCGGGGCTGCCGCACGAGCACGACGACGCCGCGCTGGTGCGCGTCGCGCGCCGCAACTTCGACCAGTCCGTGCGCCTGCCCGGCGACCTGGTCGAGGAGATGAACGTGCACGCGGCGCGCACCTACCAGGTGTGGACCGAGGCGCGGCCCGCCGACGACTTCGAGCGCGTGCGGCCGCTGCTCGAGCGCACGCTCGAACTCTCCAGGCGCATGTCGGACTGCTTCCCCGGGCACGCCCACCCGGCCGACCCGCTCATCGACTTCTCCGACCCCGGCATGACCGTGGCCACGGTGCGCGCGCTGTTCGACGAGCTGCGCGCGCGCCTCGTGCCGATGGTGCGCGCCATCACCAGCCGGCCGCTCGCCGACGACTCGTGCCTGCGGCAGCACGCGCCGGCCGAGGCGCAGCTGGCGTTCGGACAGGACGTGATCCAGCGCTTCGGCTTCGACTTCGGGCGCGGGCGCCAGGACCGCTCGCCGCACCCGTTCATGACCAAGTTCTCGCTCGGCGACGTGCGCATCACCACGCGCGTGCGCG
>CAZMQP010000025.1:0-15698 GCA_964568385.1 uncultured bacterium | reverse complement strand
GCATCGGTGGCATGTCGGGGGATCTCCTGTGGCGAAGTGGTCGGGGAGGCGAAGCGAGGCGATCAGCGGAGCGCGGCGACGCGCAGCGACGACCGCTGTCCCGCCGCCTCGAGTCCGAGCAGGTAGAGGCCGGGCCGCACGGCGCGGCCCTGGTCGTCGAGGCCGTCCCAGGCGGCGGTCCGGAACTCGCCCGGCAGCAGCGCGCCCGACCACAGCCGGCGGATGGTGCGCCCCGCGAGGTCCAGCACGCGCAGGTCGGCCGCGCCGGGCCCGGCGCCCGCAGGCAGCGTGAAGCGCACCCGCGTGCCGACCCGGATCACGAATGGATTGGGTCCCGCCAGCGCCAGCGCGCTGGTGCGAGAACCCCCCGGAACGCCCGCCGTGTCGGCGAGCCAGTCGAGCGCGCCGCCGCCGTCGGGGCGGCCGTAGCCGTAGAGCGTGTCGGGGTTGGCGGCCCGGTCGGCGCTCTCGCGCAGCGCGCGCAGGATGAGCGTCGCCGGCATGTTCGGGCGCGCCTCCATGAGGCAGGCGGCGAGCCCGGCGATCTGCGGACACGAGAACGACGTGCCCGAGAGGCGCGTGTACACGTTGGCGCCGCCGCTCGCCGAGGCCAGCAGCACGCTGGACCCCTGCGCCACCAGGTCGGGCTTGACGCGGCCGTCGAACGTCGGGCCCTTGCTCGAGTAGCTCGCGCGGACGCCGAGCGAGTCGGTCGCCCCGATCGCCAGCACGCTGTCGCCGTGGGCGTCGGCCGGCGCGCTGATCTTGTAGCCGGCGGCGGGATTGCTGCCGTCGTTGCCGGCGGAGTTCACCACCAGGATGCCGCGGCTGGCGGCGAGCGCGGCGGCGCGGGTGACGACCGTGGTGCGGCCATCGAGCGCCGAGTACGGGATGCTCTGGGCCGGGTCGTCCATGAGACGGTAACCGAGCGAGCTGCTGATGATGTCGGCGCCCGCCGAGTCGGCCCACTCCGCCCCCATCGCCCACAGCGTCAGCTCGGCGAGCGTCTCGCTCGCGGAGTTCTCGGTGCGGCCGAGCATGAACGTGGCATCGAAGGCCGGTCCGGCGTAGGCGCCGGGCGCGCGGCCGCCGATGACGCTCAGGCACCACTGGCCGTGCCGGAAGAACCCCGGATTCTGCACGGTGTCCTGCACCGACACGACGCCGCGCACGAAGTCTCGCGTCGCCAGCACCGGCAGGTCGCGCGTGGCCGAGTGCTTGGTGTGGAAGTTGAATCCCTCGTCGAGCACGCAGATGAGCACGCCGGTGCCGTCGTAGCCGGAGTCGTGCAGCGCCGGCGCACCGATGCGCGCGAGCTGCGTGGCGGTCTGGCCGTAGGCGATCGCGGCGGCCCCGCCCGCACGCAGCGCCCCGGCCGAAGCGGCGGGCACGGACTCGATCGCGGCGGCCTCCTCGCGCGGGCGCGCGGTCGGGAGGGCGAGTGGCGGGCGCTCGATGCGCGCCACGAAGCCGTAGCCGGCCAGGCGCGCCAGCGCGGCGCCGCCGGCGTGCAGGCTGACCCGGTTGAACCAACGCGACCGCGCGCCGAGCGCGTAGCCGTCGGCCTCGAGCGCCTCGAGGTAGGGCGCGTGGAGCGGCAGGTCGGCGTAGTCCACGATCGGCGACATCCCGGCCCGCTGGCGGCGGGCGCGGGCGCGCTCGGTGAGCGCACGCTCGGCCTCGCGAAGGCGGGCCTGCAGATCGGCGACGCCCTGCTCGCCCTTGTCGGTGAACTCCACCCACACCGGCACCGCGGCCGCGTCCTCGGCGAGCGCGGATTGCAGGCGCGGGTCGAGCTTGCGCGCGAGATCGCCCGCGAGCGGCGCGGCGAGGGCGGACGTGGCCGGCACGATGAGACCGGCGATGCAGCAGAGCAGGATGCGCAGCTTCACGATGACCTCTCTTCGGGTGCGCGGAACTCGTCCGGCACCGGCTCAGACCCCGGCGGCCAGCGCCACCGTCGCCTCGATCCGGCCCACCACCTGACCCGAGGCGTTCGTCACGGCGGGCCGGCGCTGGCCCTCGAGACGCGACACCTCCTCGCCGGAGAGCCAGCCGAGCGACTCCAGCAGCACCACCGTCGCCGGGGCCACCGCGCGTCCGGCGCCGTCCTCGCACTTGAGCGCGAGTCCGATGCCCGACGAGGTGTCCGCGACGAGCTGCAGTCCCTCGGCGCCGCCCTTGGCCACGAGACGCCCGCCGGTCACCGACATGAGGTCGGTGCTGAGCCGGCCGTCGCCCTCGACGGTCCGCGGGTGCGACGTCATCGCCCGTGCGATGCGCTGCAAGGCCCGCGTGCGCTCGTCGTCCGCCCGCTGCACGGCCGCGGCCAGGCGCGCGTACCCGCGCGCCATGGCCGCGATCGGCAGCGAGAAGACGCACACGCCGCAACCGTCGATGGCGACGCCCAGCGTCTCCGGCGCGCATCCGCAGACTTCGGCCACGGTGCGGCGCATGAGCTGCTGGAGCGGGTGCTCGGCGAGGTGGTAGCCCTCGATGGGCCAGCCCTCGCGTCGCGCCAGCGCCAGCATCCCGCTGTGCTTCCCAGAGCAGTTATTGTACAGCCTGCCGAGGCGCTCCGGGTGCAGGCGGATCTCGGCGAGGGCCTCGGGATCCGAGGGGTCGTGCGGCCCGCAGGCGAGGTGCTCGGGCCCGAGCCCGAGGCCGTCGAGCAGTCGCTGGACGATCGCCCGATGGTGCGCACTGCCCGTGTGGGAGGCCGCCATGATGGCCAGGTCCTCGTCGGAGAAGCCCAGGGCCTCCGCGTGGCCGCGCTCGACCAGCGGCAGCAGCTGGAACGGCTTGGCGGCCGAGCGGAACGTGGTCACGGTGTCCGGGGCCGAGCCCTCGAGCACGCGCCCGGAGGCGTCGCTGGCCGCCCAGGCGATGCGGTGGCGGGACTCGGGGATGTCGCCGCGCCAGACCCGGACCTCCATCACGCGAGCCATGCCCTCCTCGGGTCCGGGACGGGCGGGCCGGATGCGCCGGCCCGCCGCCCGGGGGTCAGCGGATGACGACGAAGCGGTCCTGGAACTCGAACCGATCGGCTTCGACCCGGTAGATGTAGATGCCCGACGCGACCTGCCGGCCGCTCGCGTTCTTGAGGTCCCAACGCTGGAAGTCGCGGACGGGATCCTCGTGCGGGATCTCACGGACCAGGTCGCCGGCCACCGTGAAGATGCGGATGGTGGCCCGGGCGGGCAGGTTGATGAAATGGATCTCATTGGCGCCCGGCTGGTCCCACACCTCGCTGCCCCGGTAGGGGTTCGGCACCACGCGCACCCGTTCGAGGTCGGCCGCGGGCCCGGCCGTCGGTTCGATCGGTCCGGTCAGGTTGCGCAGCTTGTGGTTGAGGTTGGGGCAGGTGCCGCGGTCGGCCGGGTTGGTGCAGCGCGAGAAGCCGTCGAGCGTGTCCGGGAGGAACAGGTCCTCGAAGTCGGCATCGGTGGTGTTGCGCTTCTCGTAGGTGATCGCGTACCAGGTCAGGAAGCCGTCGTGCGGACCGGGCGGGGCGATCAGCTTGAGCACGGAGTCGCCCGGCGAGAAGCAGCGTCCGATCTCGCCCGGACGCCGGCACACCTTGACGTAGTTGCCGTTCGAGTCCGCGTCCACGAACGTCACGATGCTGTCGTGCACGGTGGCGCCGCGGCACTTGTACTCGAGCGAGGCCGGGTCGAGCACCGAGAAGTTCCAGGTCTGCTCGCTGCCCACGTTGAGTGAGAAGCGGCGGATGAGCAGCGCCTTCGAGGAGTCCGGCGCGTTGGTCATGCGATAGAGCCGGTAGCCGCCGAAATCCGGACGCGCCTCGGCCAGCCGGTCACGGAGGAAGCGCACCGTGACCGTGCGGGCGCGCTCGGCGATCGAGTCCGGCAGCGGGCCCCGGAAGGCGCCGATGCAGCGGTTCGGGAACACCTGGCTCGAGTCGTTCCAGCCGCCGGCAATGCTCCAGACCGGGATGGACGGGAATCGGGACGACTGGGCCGCCGCGGGACCGGCGCCGGCCACGAGGGCCAGCGCCAGCACCATGGCGGTCAGGAACGGCGACCAGGACGACTGCTCACGCGTCATGCGTCAATCCCCACGCGTCCGGCCCGAGGGCAGGCGCGAACGGAGCGCCTGCTGCGCAGGCGTCGTGATGGTGGTGGGTGCGGCGGGCGCGGGCTGCGCCGCCAGTCCGGGCTGGCGGCTCACGTTCTCGCGCGTCATGCCCCAGATGTTCTGCAGCACGAAGTCCACCAGCTGGATCACGTCCGGCCGGGCGAAGTTCCAGATGTTGAAGCCGCTGAACACCATCGGCGAGCTGTCGAGGCCATGGTAGTAGGTCATGATCGGTCGCGGGAACGTCTCGCCCTGCGGGTGCAGGTTGCCGGCGACCGCCTCGAGCGCGTACAGCGTGTCGAGCGTGGAGAGCTCGCGCACCACGTCCGGATCCTGGTCCACGTCCTCGATGATGAAGTTGGGCGCGGTCATGTACTCGAGATCCAGGTTGGTCTGGTAGAAGGCCGACCCGGCACTGGTCGGGCGCGACGCCGGGATCGCCTCGAACGCCGGGGTCTTGCGCCGCATCTCGGCCGGCAGCAGCGCGTAGTTCGGGGCGGTGATCGGATTGCCGTTCCGGTCGAGGTGCGCCCATCCGCCGCGCGCCGCCTCGGACTTGAGGATGCGGTTGGTGGATCGTCCCGTGACCATCTCGGATCGCCAGTGGAAGTAGTCGAACATCATGCGGCTCGGAGCCAGTTCGTTGAATGCCGGCAGTGACGAGAACAGCGTGCCGAACAGGCCCGGGTCGTTGGTGGCCCGGTTGAACGAGAACAGGCTGGCGTAGGCCGCTGCGCCGCCGAGCAGCCACACGCGGCCGCCGAGCGACGCATAGGCCGCCAGCGTGTTCGCCTGGCCGATCTGGCTCATGAACCGCAGCGCCGTCATGGGCCGCGTCGAGCTGAGCACGTCGTTGTAGCGGGCGCCCTCGCCATCCACCATCCAGATGATGCGCTTGTAGAGCCCGAGCTTGCTGAGCGGCACGGCGTTGTTGACCTGCTCGAAGCCCTGGCGCGTGCCGAGCGTGTCGTAGGTGTAGCCGGCGAACACCCCGGGCGGGCTCAGATGCGGCGTCGCCGGCGGCGTCGGGCAGTTGTTGGGGATGCCCCGCCACAGCACGTTGCCGCGTGCATAGAGGAACGTGTCGAGCTCGGCGGCCGCCGGCCATGGCGTGGTGTAGTTGCGCAGGCAGCGGTTGCCGAACGCGTCACTCGAGCTGGCGGTGAGCTGGTCGGATCCCAATCGCGTGTCGTCCACGATGAGCAATTCCTGGTTCTGCGGCGCGCCCACGACGCGGAACCGGACGATCGCGAGACTTCGGAGCCCGTTGTTGTCCTGTGACTCGATGTAGAGGATGTGGACATCGTCGGGCGGGAACGGGCCGATCCGGCAGTTCGTGAGCGTGGGGCTCTTCTGGCTCCAGTGGTACCAGTCGGTGACCTCGTCGGTGCGCGGCGTCTCGTCGGTGAGGTCCTCGAGATCGAGCGCCCAGCGGTACCACTCGATGAGCGATCCGGGCGGCGGCTGCGCGAACCAGTTGAAGTCGATGGGCACGCCGGCGGCGGCCTCGATCTTGATGATGGCCAGCTCGTCGGTGGTGTAGCCGCCGGAGGGATACTGGTAGAAGAAGAAGCTGTTGAACACCGAGAACTTCGGGCCGTTGCTGCTGGCGAAGCCGACGTTGAACAGCAGCATGCTGGAGTTGAGGTTGAACTGGGGCGAGTACGCGCCCGCCTCGTCGAACCCGACCAGCACGAACAGGTACTGCTGACCCGGCGTCAGATTGGTGAACTGGACGGTCGTGGTCTCGGCGCTCGTCGAGTCCCAGCCGGCGAAGCGGCCCGGTCCGAAGAACCGCCGCAGCAAGTCCGGATTCGTGGTCCACGTCTGGATGCTGGGCACGTCCCCGGGCCGGAAGAGCCGGTACTTGTAGCGCACGGGCTTCTGGGTGAACTGGCCGTCGGGGTCGCTGCCCTGCCAGGAGATGCGCACCGAGGGCGTCACCAGCGGCTGCAGCAGGGACGACGGGAACGGCCGCAGGATCTGCACCGAGGGCGCGACCGTGAACGAGAAGAACGCCCGCGACTTGACCGGCGAGCGCATGGTGGCCCCATCGCCGCTGTTGTCCACGGCGCGCACCACGAACTCGTGGTATTCGCGTGCGGTGTCGGCGACGCCGCCGCCCGGCTGCGGAATCGAGGCGCGGAAGAAGAAGATCTGCTCCTGCCGCTGCGTGCGCACCCACAGAGTGTCCGAGCCGGCGGCGACCTGCGCGGCGCTCGGCGGGTCGATCGCGTACTCGTAGTAGAGCACCTGACCGTCGGGGTCATAGCCCGACCAGTTGATGCGGTAGGCGTAGAAGTACTCGCCGTCGGTGTCCACGGGCGCCTGGGTCAGCTCGACGCTCGGGCGCTGGTTGGCCACGAAGACGCCGCCGATCTTGTCGGAGGCGCAGCCTGTGGCGAGGACGGACGCGACCAGGAACCCTGCGACCGTGAGGGCCGCGCGGGTGAGACGCTTGAGGTTCATGTTCAGGGCCTCCGACTGACTGCTTCTCGGGACCCCGGTCGTTGGTCCGCGGAAGTGGGCGGCGCGGGCTCCTGGAGCTCCTGCGCAAGGGTGGGGGCGGGCAGGTTGATGGTGACCGGGATATCGGTCACGACGCAACGGCCGCGCTCGAATCTGATCTCGCAGTCCAGGCAATCGCACAGCTGGACACGCACGGTCCATGGCCCGTTGGCCACCCAGCTGGGGAAGGTGTACTGGAACTGCTGCTGGTTGTTGAGCCGGAAGGCGATCACCGCGACGGTGTCGCGTCCCTCGCTCGTGCGGCCGATGAGCGAGACGGTGCGGCGGAGCACCGGGCTCGGCACCTGCGGCCCGCCGATGGCGTCGGAGCCCGAGGTGCTGCTGAAGTCGAACGGATCCGCGTCCGTGCCGATGAGATTGAACGTGTAGTTGAGGCGCTGCGTGATGGTGGCGTTCGCCAGTGGCTGGAAGCCGGGCGCCGTCGTGCGCAGCACCGGGGCGCGATTGACGTAGAAGGTGATGATCTTGGAGCGGAGCTGGATGTCCTCGGCCGACGGCGGGCCGGCACCGGCGACGCCGTCCACGCGGTCCGCGACGGCGCTCGCGCCGCCGGCCTGCGAGATGCGCTGGTCCACCGCGCCGTCGCCGTCCTCGGCCTTGAGCAGCACGTACACCTTGCCGCTGTTGCGCAGCCCCTGGTACTCGCTGATCTTGAGCGAGCGGTACGGCGAGGCGGCGTCGAACACCGGATAGGACAGGTTCTCGGACGGCCGGATGAACTGCGCCTCGGCCATCTCGGGCACGCCGCCCGGCACGGTGACCGGCTCCTGCAGCTTGGTGGCGAAGAGCGAGCGGAAGGCGACCGGCGAGCCGTTCGGTCCGGCCGTCTGCGTCACGATCCCGGGCGGCGTGGCGGGGTCGAACCCGACCTTGACGTCGTAGCGCGAGTCCTTGTCGAATCCGCCGGCCGGGAACACGACCCACGAGTTCATGTTGACCGTGTCCCCCTCCTGGTGGGCGAACACGCGATTGCCGTAGAACTCGAAGAAGGTGCGCTTCTCGGGACGCAGCGCCGGGAGCACGTTGACCGAGTCCGGCGAGATCATGGTGTTCGGGATGGAGGCCGGCCACACGGGGACGTCCTTGTAGTAGTAGCGGCGGCCATTGCCATCCTGGTAAGAGAGCCAGCCCTGAGCGGGGTCGTTCACATCGGGGCCCGCGAACCAGGTGTCGGGCGCGAAGTTCATCTGGAAGTAGCGGGTGCTCTCGCCGCGCCAACCCGACTGCCCGATCGCACGGAGGCGGAAGATCTTCTTGCCGGTGGCCACCACGTCGCCTGCGATGCCCGTGTTGTAGGTGGCGACCTTGACCGAGGAATCCACGCTGTTGAATTCGGGCTCGTCGAGCTTGTAGCGGAATCCCTGCACGATGGTGCTGGGAATGGTGGCTTCACCCCGCCAGCGGATATCGAGCACCGAGCCCGAGGCCACGGTGTCGCGCGGAATGGGCCGGGCGACGTCGAAGGAGTCGGTGACGAAGCGGGTCACCAGGCTGGGCGAGACGCCGCCCCCCGGCAGCAGCGAGTAGACCGTTCCGACCGCCTTGAACTCCTCGATGATGGCGAGCGGCGGGAAGCGGTCGTAGGCCCGGAAGATGAAGCGGGCGGGCGTCGGGTCGGGCTTGCCCTTCTCGTCCACGGCGTACACGTAGAACGCGTGCTGCCGTTCGTTGAGCGCCTCGGAGGTCGAGAAGATGAAGATGCTGTCGGTCCGGGTGGTGAAGCGGTAGTCGCGCGCCTTGGGACCGGGCAGGTTCGGCAGCGGCAGCCCCTCCTGCGGCACCGGGATCGTCTCGACGACGGCGTAGTAGAAGCCCGCCACCGCTCCGTCCTGGTCGGACCCCGCCCAGTACAGGTGGAATCGCACGGGGATACGGGGGATCCCGGGGGGCACGGGCAGCCCGAAGCTGTCGCGTCCCGTCACGGTGTCCTGTGGCGCTGCGGTGATCCAGGTCTCAGGCGCCTGGTTGTCGTCCGTCACCGGCTCGAGGGCCTTGCGGCAGCTCGATGCAGCCAAAGCGAGAAAAAGGCAAAGAACTGCCCTGAAAGCCAAGCGCATTCGCGCCCCCCAGCACGCCCAGTCATGTTGAAGGAGAAGTGGCCGCAGGTTAGGCGAGGGGCGGGCCGGGGTCAAGCGTCAACTGGCGCGCCAGTCGCCGTCATTGGAGCACTTTAGCCCGCTGGCCGGTTCGCCGGTCGCGGTCTGGGCCCGCCCGGCTCCGGCGGGAAAAGCCGAAGCGGGTGGGGATCGCTCCCCACCCGCTCCGGTCACTGCCGACTGCTTGGACTACTGGATCACCGCAGGACGATCACTCGGCCGTTCATGTCCTTCGACTGGCCGGCCATCTGCACGCGGGCGAAGTAGACGCCACGCGCGACCTGCGAACCGTTGTCGTCCGAACCGTCCCACTGCAGCGAGTGCTCGCCAGCAGCGAAGTTGCGGTTCGCGAGCGTGCGGACCTTGCGGCCCGTCACGTCGTAGACGCCGACGTTGACCAGATCACCCTTCGCCAGGCCGAACGAGACCTTGGCCGAACCCGCACGAAGAACGTTGTTGCCGATCTTCATGAAGTTGGCGAAGTCCGCGCCGCGACCGTTCTGCGGGGTGTCCAGCGTGACCGTGGGAGCGCCGCGCACCGTGCACAGCGAGCCGAACACGTTGCCCAGCATGTTGTAGTAGTACGCGAGACGGCCATTGCTGTTCTCGCAGTACCGGCTGAACGCGTGCTCGATCTCCCAGCCTTCGGCCAGGGCCACCCAGGGGCGGGCGCCGGACGTCGGCTTGATGATCGCAGCGGCATACGGACCGTTCACACCGACGTTCTCGTAGAAGGCCGCTTCAGCCGCCTCGGCGATGCCGGGGTTGCGCTGGAGCAGGTCGTTCGACCAGAGGCAGGTGTTGGACACGCCGTAGATGTCGCCGTTGGTGGTGATGAAGTTCGTCGTCAGCAGGTCGGCACAGTCATTGATGTTGCCCGACACGGCCTGGTACGAACCGTTGCGCAGCGTCATGCCCATGCGGAGCGCCAGGAAGTCGGTGTGGACCGGGTCCACGCCGCCCGTCTGGGTCTCGGACTGGGCGAAGCCATCGCCACTCGCCAGCAGACCACGCGGCTGGGCGGTGCCACCCGGCGTCTGCAGGAAGTCGTTGAGAAGCGCGATGTCGTTCTGGCTGCGGTTGGCGAACGGACCGAGCACGCCCGAGTTCAGATCGCCCGTCAGGAGCGCCACCATACGGTAGTACGTACGGAGCATCTCCGGGGTCGGGCCCTGACGCGAGTCCTTGCCGGCCGCGAAGCCGATGGCCTTGTTCGCGAGACGGCTGCCCAGCGCGCCGGCCTGAGTCGTCAGCGACTCGGAGGCCTTGACGCCGTACATGTCCCACGTGGTGCCCGGCTGCTTGTTCTTGTTCGGGATCACCGCGGCGGCCAGGTCCGGATCCGTGATCGTCAGACCGAACAGCTCCGACGACGCGACCAGACGCGCCCAACCGTTGTGATTGCCACCGTGCGCCAGCGACGTGCCGCCGATGGAGTCCATGACGGACACCCACACGCGCTCGTTGCCGCGACGGTCGTTGTTATCCACGAACAGCAGGCAGGCCATGTTCGAGCCGCCGAACGCCGGGTCCTTCCAACGATCCGGGAGGACGCCGAACTGCTGCCAGCGGTGACCGTCCGACGAACCTTCACTGTTCTGCGGGTGAATGAAGTTCGTGTCCGGGCACATGGCGATCGACAGCAGCGGGTCGATGTTGTGCGACTTGCGGAAGAAGTACTGCACGTGCGAGCCGGGCGTCAGGAGACCATCCGGGATGATCTTGGTGTGCTCCTGGGTCGTCGGGCTGCCGTTGTAGCCGTTGCCAGGCGCACCCGAGGTCACCCACGCCGGCACCGAGCTGCAGGTGATGTTGGCATGCGTGACGTTCGTGCTCGCCGGGTTGACGAGGAAGCAGCGGTTCTTGGCGATGCCGACCTCGGGACGGATGCCTGCGGGCAGGAACTCGTCCTCGTGGTAGGTCGACACATACGTGCCCGCCGTCAGCAGCGAGCTGACGCCGATGCCCGCGACCGGGAACCGGTTCACCTCGGCCGTGTCACAGCGAGCGCTGTTCCACGTGAGGTGGTCCCAACGCGTGTTGCCGAAGTGATTGCCCTTCGAGAACTGGCCGGGCTTGGCGATGAACGACGAGAAGAAGTTCGCCGCGCCAGCCGTCGGGCTCGGATCGTACGTGCCGGGCACGACGACACTCGCCTGGTTCGAAGGAACGTTCAGCAGGTTCATGCTCGCGGACGGCGGGAACGTACGGCCAGCGGCGATCTGGTAGTTGCCGGGTCCGGGAAGGACGCGGAACACCATGTCGACGCGGACCGCGGCGTACGCCGGATCGTCCGGAGCGCTCACCGTGGCGTTGCCGGCCTGGACGATGGCCGAGTCACCGGGGATGTCGTTGCGGAGCACATCGCCCGTGTTCGGGTAGTTGTTGATACCCGTCTGGAGCCACGCGCCGGTCGTGTCGAACGCCGCCGTACCGGGGAGACCGTTCGTCTCGTTGGCCGGGAAGGCGTCGTTGTAGAAGTTCCAGATCGACGCCGAGATCGGGCCGAGCGTGATCGCGTTCGCCGCAGAGGTCTGCGACGCCGGGAGATCCACGAAGGCGACCGACACGTTGTCGAAGTAGGCACCGTCAGCCGAGTTGCAGCCGAGCGACACGGCGAAGCGGAAGCACTGCTGGTTCACACCGAGCGCGACGCGGAGCGAGTCCGGCGTGCCCGAGGGGTTCGACGTGATGACCAGACCGAACGCGAAGAGCGGCTCCCAGTCGATGAAGCACTGGGGCTCCGGGTTGAAGATCTGGAAGGTCGGGAAGCGCGGAGCGCCCCACACCTTGGCGCCGTTGCCCGTCTGCACCGCCGGGTACGACTGGCCCGCGAAGGTCCAGGCATTGCCCGAGAACTGCAGATTGAACATGCCGGCGTACATGTCGTACCAGATGTAGATGTCATCGCTGACATCCACCATGTCGCCCGTCAGGCCCTGGTTGTTCGGAATCGCGGGACCGGCGGTCACGAGGTTGATGGTCGGCGACAGCATGCCGTGCATCACTTCGCGGTCCGACAGGTAGCGCGAGTCGCCATGGCGCTCGAGATCGTCGTTGTTGCCCGCGGCGATCACGACACCACCGATGTTGCAGAAGCGGGCCGGCGAATCCGGCGGTCCGCAGAGATCCGCGTACTGCAGGTCGTCGAGCGCCTTCGTGTGGAAGTAGATCGCCGGCGGCTTGCCGGTGCTCTTCCAGTTGTTGGTCGCCGACGCACCCGAGCGGTTGTCGATGCTGTTGACACCGCCCTGCTGCGGGGTCTCGAAGTCGCCGATCGTGACCGTGCCGCCCGCGCCGATGGCGTAGGAGACGTCGTCGATGATGGCGGCGCCGCGTCCGCGCGAGGTGAACCCGCCGGTGCGCGAATCGGAGTCCGAGAACGACTGGTTCGTCTTGACGCGGAAGACCAGACGGACCCGTCCCGGGTTGCCGGACGTGTTGAGGATCGAGTTGACCGTCCCGGACGGAACGACCGCCGAGAAGTTCAACGCGGGGCTGAGCGTGTCGGCCGGGTTGGCGCCGAACGTCGAGAGCAGCTGGTAGTAGGGCGCCGCGCCGCCTTCGTTGACACGGAGCACTTCGGAGAACCAGCGGCGCTGCGGGTCGTACACGGGCGCGGTGGTGCCGTCCGAGTAGCGACAGGCCGCATCGTTCACCGGCGAGCCGATGTAGACCATGAACGAGTCGATCGGGGCCGACGCACCAGCCGCCGAGGCGCTGATGAAGTTGCCGGCCGTGACCGCGAGCGGATCCTTGTCGAACCAGCCGACGCGCGTCGAGGCCGTCGTGATGACGCCGGTCGACATGAGCGTGCGGTAGTTGAACGAGATGGTCAGCGACTGGCCCGACGTGGCCGGGATGTCGCGGTACAGCATCTGGTCCATCTGGTTCGCGTAGCCGGGGAAGTTGCGGTTGGTGCCCGTGCCACCGTCGCCGTCACCCACGAAATTGAGGACGGTCTGGTTGTACGGGTTGCCCGTCACCAGGTCCACGGCGCTGTTGTCGCCGTGCTGGCGCAGACCGCACCACGCCGAGCGGCTGCCCGAGATGGGCGACCACGTGACGGCGCTGCCCTGGCCGGAGCCGGCATCGTCGTGCCAGTAGCCCGTCACACCGATGGTGCGCTTGCCGCCGCCACCCTGGTTGATGACGTAGTTACCGCCGTTGCCGTAGTCCACGGCCCACCACGGACGGTTGTTGTCCGTCAGCGTGAGGCCGCCCGTGATGCCGTAGTTACGGCGGATGGGCCACCAGCCGGCGAGCGAGTCACCGACGTACTGACCGAAGCCCGTCGAGTGATCCCAGTCCCAGATGGCGTTGTTCGGATCGTTCACGCCCGGGAAGTAATTACCGGTGTAGACGTTCCAGTAGTTCGTGATGGTCGGGAACCCGGTGTGGTCGGTATAGGAATGACCGACGTACACCGTGTCGGTGCCGGGCCCCGACGTGCTCAGACGCTGAGCGCGCGAGGACAGCATCTCCTTCGCCTTCGAGGCATTCACGAGCTTGTTCGGGAACTCCTGCATCGAGTTCTCGTCCAAACCGGCGAATGCGCTGGTGGCGAGCATCGCGGCGGCTCCGGTGAGGAGCAGCGCAGCGACGAACGACTTCTTCATGTGACTACCTCCATCGTCGCAATGCATGGGCAATGCGAAGTCTTCCTGGTGAAGGATTGCGAGCGAGGTGTCGCCTTAAAAACGAATCGCCGACGGCGCTCCGGGAACACGAGCGATCCGACGGCACTCGTCCATCGAGGACCATCCCCCCTTTCCGCTGCCCTGAGTGTCCCTAGGCAGTTCGGGACACTCGGAGCACATGGTGTGTGCCATCTCTCAGTCGAACGACGTGGCGCCCTGGCCGCTGCCAGCCGTGCGGAACCCACGCCGATGCGGAACTCGAGGTGCAGAAAGCCGTGTCCGAGCAGCGGCGCACGACTCGCGGAACAAAGGCTAGAATCGGTACACGGTTCTGTCAATCCGTTTTTTGACCGTCACTTGGCAGCCTAAGGGCGAGCCAACTGACCATTCCACAAGCACCTGCCGCATCGGCCCCCTGTCATCCGGCGGTCGGGCACTCGCTCATGCCGTCTCGCCGTGGGGCCATCACCCGAGCAGGTGGCGATGGGTGTGGAGAACCGCCTCGGAACCCGCCTTGTGGGCGGGAGGCGAATCCGCTTCCGCGGGGACCATAACACATCCTTGACCCCCAAGTCGCTGGGGAATCGTCAGATGCGCGGTCAGCCGGAGGCGCCGGAGGTGGCGATGCCGCCGGCGGCGCTCGATTCGCTCACGAACGCCTCGAGCCCGTTGGCCCGCAGCTGCCCCACGTACTCCTCGAGCAGACCCACCATCTCGTGGGCGCTCCGGGTGTGGTTCACCTGCTCGCGGACCCGGGCGCTGTTGGGCAGGCCCTTGATGTACCAGGCGACGTGCTTGCGCATCTCCCGGGCGGCCACGGCCTCCCCGGCGCTCGCCACCAGCAGGCCGAGATGCCGGATCCCCGCGGCCAGGCGCTCCTCGGCGGTCGGCAGCGGCAGCACCTCACCGCGCTCGGCCAGGGCCCGGATGCGCTTGAAGACCCAGGGGTCCCCGAAGGCGGCCCGGCCCAGCATCACCCCATCGCAGCCGGTGGTGGCCAGCATGCGCAGCGCGTCCTCGGGGGTGCGCACGTCGCCGTTGCCGATGATGGGCACCGAGACGGCCGCCTTGGCCTCGCCGATCATCTCCCAGTGGGCCTGGCCCTCGAACTTCTCGGCGCGCGTGCGGGCGTGGATGGCCACCGCCTGCGCCCCGGCCCCCTCGAGCGCCTTGCACACCTCGATGACGTTGCGCGAGTTGCCGTCCCAGCCGAGCCGGATCTTGGCGGTGACCGGCAGGTCCGAGGCCGAGGCCATGGCGCGGACGATGGCCTCGATGCGCGGCACCTCCTGCAGCAGCGCCGCACCGGCCCGCCGATTGACCACCTTGCGGACCGGACAGCCCATGTTGATGTCCACGACGTCCGGCCGGCGCTCGGCGGGCATGCCGGCCAGCACCTGGGTCGCCTCGGCCATCACCGCCGGGTCGGAACCGAACAACTGGATCCCGATGGGCCGCTCCTGCGGCTCGAAGGCGCAGTAATCGAAGGTGGCCTGGTTCTGGCGCACGAGGCCGTCGGCCGAGACCATCTCGGTGAACACGGCCGCCGCCCCCTGCTCGCGCGCCAGCTGCCGGAACGGCGAGTCGCTCACCCCGGCCAGCGGCGCCAGCACGAAGGGCGAGTCGATGGCGACCCCTCCGATGCGCAGGCCCTGGCTCACGCGCGTCCCGCCCGGCGCACCGGCGTCGCACCCAATTCCAGCCGGCGCGCGAACTCGGCGACGTCCCCGAAGTGCTCGAACCGCCCGTGCGCCAGACCCTGCTCGCGGCACCACTCCGCCAGCCCCCCTCGGGCCAGCACCGAATCGGCGGCCTCGGCGCCATGCCGGTCGCTGGTGCCGTCGCCCACGAGCACGGTGTGGAAGCCCCGGCTCCGGTAGCGCCGGACGTGCTGGGCCTTGCAGTTGCCGCAGGCGTCGCAGGCGGGGTCTGCGTGCGGGAAGCGCGCGGCGACCCGGCCGTCCTCGAACACCGCCTCGTTGGCGGCCCAGGGCAGGTGGCCCAGTCCCGCGCGGCCGAGGTGGTCCTCGACATAGAAGCCGAGCCCCTCGCTCACCACCATCACCGCGTCGCCGCGCCCGAGCGCCTCGCGGGCGAACGGGGCGAAGCGCGGGTCCAGCCGGAAGCCGCGCGTGAACGCCAGCGCCGCCTCGGCCGTCACCTCGAGCAGCGCGCACTGGCGCGTGGTCAGGTCGCGATGCCCCATGCGCCCGGCGAGCCACGCCTCGAGCAGTTCGGCCCGCTCGGCGTCACGGCCGGGCGAGAAGTGCTCGGCGAAGGCGGCGCCGATGTCCTGCGGCGAGATGGTGCCGTCGAAATCGCACAGGTAGGCGAC
>CAZMQP010000024.1:0-16075 GCA_964568385.1 uncultured bacterium | reverse complement strand
TTCTACGCGGCCTACCACACGTTCCCCTGGTACCAGGAGGAGGAGCGCGTGCAGCGCGCCATGGCCGCCAAGCTCGGCTTCGCCAAGGTGTCGCAGATGAAGGGCGCCGTCGCCACCGTGCTCAAGGACTACATCGGCCGCGGCGGGTTCCTGTTCGCCATGTGCTCCGCCACCGACACCTACGACATCGCGCTGGCGAGCGAGGGCGTGGACATCGCCGACGTGATGTACGACGGCGATCCGCCGCAGGCGGGGGCGCAGAACCTGCTCGACTTCTCGCGCACGCTGGCGTTCCGCGACTTCCGGCTCGAGATGGACCCGGTCGTCTACCGCTTCTCCGACATCGACGTGACGCAGGAGGCCTCGCTGCGCGGACCCGACCAGCTGTTCACGCTGTTCGACTTCAGCGCCAAGCAGGACCCGGTGCCCACCATGCTGGTGCAGAACCACGTCGGCGCGGTGCCCGAGTTCCTCGGGCAGTCCACGGGGTTCCGTCGCTCCAAGCTCAAGCCCGGCGTCACGGTGCTGGGCGAGGTCGAGGGCACCGACGAGGTGAAGTACCTGCACGGCCAGTTCGGCCGCGGCACGTTCACGTTCCTGGGCGGCCACGACCCCGAGGACTACCAGCACATGGTGGGCGACCCCGAGACCAAGCTCGACCGCCACCCCGCCTCGCCCGGCTACCGCCTGATCCTCAATAACGTGCTGTTCCCGGCGGCGGAGAAGAAGAAGCAGAAGACGTGAGCATTGACGGCCGATTCCCCTCTCAGCCAGTCTGGACGCCAGCCTGACATTCGCCGAGGGACTTGACCTTGGGCGCCTGCACCGCCGACATTACGCGCATGCTGCGCACCGTCTTCCACTTGATGCTCTTGCTAGCAGCCCTCACCGGCGCGATCCGACCGGGTGGGCTGTTGATCTGCATCGAGCCGGACGGTCTCGTGAGAGTCGAGGCATCTGGCGGCGCCTGTGCGGCGGAACGGCCCTGCGCCGGCGCGTCGGCCGACGCGGCTTCGTATCACCAGTTCCACGGGTGCGACGACTACGCGGTGATGGACGCAGGGCGGGCGCGCGCTGACGAAGGCACCCCGCTCTCGTTGCCGGGATTGCTCGACCACCTCGTGAGCACCCAGCCGGCGGAGCCATCGCGCCGCACCGCGACCGTCCCGAGCTCGCACGGTGCTCCACCGCGTCCGCAGGCCCCTCGAGGCGACGTCCTCCGCATCTGATCGTGGCCCTTCTCGGTTCCAGGCCCCCCGACCTCCGGGTGCGGGCCGATCTCCACTGACCGATCACGAAGGGTAGGATCCATGCCACCGCGACCTCCTGGCCGCGCTCCGTTCGTCGGGGCCGCGCTGCTCTTGTTGCTCTGCCTCACGCCGGCGCGATCGTCGGCGCAGGACACGACGACCGCCCGATCGGCGGAGGGCTTCACGCTCCGCCACGCGACGCAGCTCACACTCGCGCGCCATCCGCTACTCGCCGGCGCGCGGCACCGGTCCGATGCGGCTCGTGCGCTTCGGCGCGACGCGGGCCGCCTGCCGGACCCCTCCCTCGGTGTGAGCCTCGAGAACTTCGGCGGCTCATTGCCCTCGGGCCAAGGTGAAGCCACACTCGAGTTCGCCCAGCCGGTTCCAAGTGGAGGCGCTCGAGGCGCCGAGCGCGCCGTGGCTGATGCCGAGTTAGGGATCGCAGATCGCGATGGCGAGCTCATTGCCCGGCGATTGGCGACCGAGACCGCGACGCGCTTCGTGGAGGCGTGGGCAGTCCAGGAGCGCGTCGACCGGCTGATCGCGGCCGAAGCGCTTGCACGCCAGGCGATCGCAGGCGCTGAGCGCCGCCACCGTGAGGGCGCCGCGCCCATCATCGAGCGGACGCGAGCTGTCGCGCAGGCTGGACTACGGAGCGTGGAGCGCGCACGTGCCGAGGCCGCTCTGCGCGCCAGTCTCATCGAACTGGCAAGTGCCTGCGGCGTGTCGGTGGACTCGATCGGTCGTTTGCAGCTGCCCGCACCATCGGCACGCGACGTGCCAGCGGCAGATGCTCTGGCGCTCGAGGCTGCAGATCACCCGTGGGTGAGTCTCGCGCGCGCGGAAGTCGAGTTGCAGCAGGCGCTGCAGCGCGTGACGCGCGCCGAGCGCCGCCCGCAGTTCGAGTTGAGCGGCGGGGTGCGCCAGTTCGCAGAGGGTCCGGCGACGGGGGTGGTCGTGGGTCTCCGCGCCGGGCTGCCGCTGTGGAACCGGCGCTCCGGGGCAGTCGCGGCCGCCGACTCGCGCATCCTCGCTGCCAAGTCCGGCCTCGATGAGGCGCTCCGAGTCGCACGCACCGCGATTCTGGCCACGCGCGAGCGCCTGGTCGCAGCGAGCGCCGCTCTCGACTCGCTGCTCACTGACGTGCAGCCAAGTGCGAGGCTCGCGCTGGACCAGGTGTCCGCAGCCTATGTCGGAGGCCGCCTCGGATATGTCGAGCTCGTCGACGCGCAGCGCAGCGTCTTGGAGACCGACCTCATGATCGTCGACGCGGAACGCGAGGCATGGCTCGCGCGCGTTGAACTTGAACAACTTCTCGGACGGGCGCTCGATGCGTCCGGCACCGATGGGGGTGAATGATGGATCGCTTCACGAGGAATCGATTGCTCGCGCAGTGGCGCGCGATGGCAGTGATGGTGCTGCTCACGGTGTCGGCGGGAGTCGTGGGCTGCGGCGATGGCAAGACGGGCGCCAAGACGGGACATGAGGGCGAGCACGGCGCCGAGCACGGCGCCGAGCACGGCGCCGAGCACGGCGATGAGCACGGCGATGAGCAGGCACGGGGTCCTCACGGCGGCCGCCTGTTCGAAGCCGGCACCACGCGGTTCGAGCTGGCGATCAGCGAGGACGACGGCAGTCCGTCGTTCCGTGGCTACCTACTGGACGCCAAGGGGCGCGTGATCACGCCCACGACTGAACGCCTCACTGTGCACTTGACTCGGTTCGGCGGCCGTGTCGAGGAGATCACGTTCCGCACGGATGGTGACCACCTGCACAGCAAGCAGGTGATCGAGGAACCGCACTCGTTCACGGCGCACATCCGGCTCGAGGCCGGAGGCACACACGAGTGGTCGTTCGAGCAGGTGGAGAGTCGCATCACCTTGAGCGCAGAGGCGGTGAAGTCCTCGGGAATCGAGGTCGGTGCTGTGGGGCCGGCGATTCTCGATGTCTCCGTGGCGACTCCGGGAGAGGTGCGGCTCAACTCGGAGCGTGCGGTGGTGGTGCGACCACGATTCGCGGGAGTCGTGCGTGAGATGCGCAAGCAGTTGGGCGCTGCCGTACGCGTCGGCGACGTGCTCGCCGTGGTGCAGAGCAACGAGAGCCTCGCGGACTACTCGATCGTGGCCTCGACCTCGGGCACGGTGGTCTCGCGTGACGCTGCGGTCGGACAGGTGGTCAGCACGGAGCAGTCGCTCTACACCGTCGCCGATTTGAGCACCGTGTGGGTGGACTTCCCCATCCCCTCGCATCTCGCGGGGCGCATCCGCGCCGGGCAGCGCGCGAAGCTCCGCTCCGAGGCGCAGCCGGATCTGAAGACCGAGGGCCGGGTGAGCTATGTCGGGCCCATCCTCGAGAAGGACACGCGCGTGGCACTTGGACGAGTCGTGCTCGAAGATCGCGGCAGGCGCTGGCAGCCCGGGCTCTTCGTCACGGTCGATGTCATCCTCGAGAGCGTCCGCGTTGCGGTCGCGGTGCCAGAGGACGCCATCGTCCGCATGACCGACGGGCCTGCTGTTTTCCGATCGATCGGCGATGAGTTCGAGATTCAGCCTGTGACGCTCGGACGCACGGACGGACGGCTGACCGAGATCGTCGAGGGCCTCGAGGCCGGCGTCCGCATCGCCACGCGCAACACGTTCCTGCTCAAGGCGGAACTGGGCAAGGCGGGTGCGTCCCATGACCACTGACCAGGGAACGCCGCCTGAAGGCGTGACGATCTTCGACCGCATCCTCAAGTTCAGCCTGGAGCAACGCTGGCTTGTGGTGGGCGGCGCGATCGCGTTGGCCGCGCTCGGGGCATTCAACTTCACACGCCTGCCCATTGACGCTGTACCCGACATCACCAATGTCCAGGTTCAGATCAACTCGGTGGTCGATGGCCTGTCGCCGATCGATGTCGAGAAGCGCATCACTTACCCGATCGAGACCGCGATGGCGGGGTTGCCCGACCTGGAGAGCACCCGCTCGCTGTCGCGCTACGGCCTGTCTCAGGTGACGGTCGTTTTCAAGGATGGCACGAGCATCTATTTCGCACGGCAGCTGATCAACGAGCGGCTGCAGGAGGCGCGCGGGGCACTGCCGGAGGGCGTCGAGACCAGCATGGGCCCGATCGCCACCGGGCTCGGCGAGATCTTCATGTGGACCGTCGAGGCCAAGGAGGGCGCACGCAAGGCGGACGGCACGCCCTACGACGAACTCGACCTGCGGGAGATCCAAGACTGGATCGTGAAACCGCAGATGCGGAACGTGCCGGGCGTCACTGAGATCAACACCATCGGCGGCTATCGCAAGCAGTACCACGTACTTCCCGACCCGGCACGGCTTCAGGCCTTCGGCCTCACGTTCCACGACCTGATGATGGCGGTGGATCACAACAACCAGAACGCCGGCGGCGGGTTCATCGAGCACAAGGGCGAACAGTATCTGGTGAGCTCTCCCGGCCAGCTCACGGGCGCCACGGACCTCCGTCAGATCGTCGTGGCCAGCCGCAATGGCGTACCGATCCGCGTGAGCGACGTGGCCGATGTCGAGCGCGGCAGCGAGCTGCGCACGGGGGCGGCCACCGAGGACGGGCGCGAGGTGGTGCTGGGGACGGCGTTCATGCTGGTCGGTGAGAACAGTCGTGTGGTGTCGAGGCGCCTGGCGGAGCGACTGAGGCAGGTGGGCGGGTCGCTGCCCCCCGGTGTGATCGCCAAGGTCGTCTACGACCGCACGCGCCTCGTCGACGCCACGCTCGAGACCGTGAAGAAGAACCTGTTGGAGGGCGCCGGACTGGTGATCCTGGTGTTGTTCCTGCTGCTGGGGAACCTCACTGCAGCGTTGACTGTGGCACTCATCATCCCGCTGGCGATGCTGTTCGCCGTGACGGGCATGGTCGAGTGGAAGATCAGCGCCAACCTCCTGAGTCTGGGTGCGCTCGACTTCGGGATCATCGTGGACGGCGCGGTCGTGATGGTGGAGAACATCCTGCGCCGGTTCGGGCATCGCTCGGCCGAATTGGGTCGGGGACTCGATCTGCGAGAACGCATGTCCGTGGCCTTCGTGTCCGCGCGCGAGGTCGCTCGCCCGACGTTCTTCGGCGTCGCGATCATCATGATCGTCTACCTGCCGATCCTGTCGCTGACCGGTGTCGAGGGCAAGATGTTCCGCCCGATGGCGCAGGTGGTGCTACTGGCACTGGTGGGTGCGCTCATCCTGTCGTTCACATTCGTGCCGGCCATGATCGCGCTTCTGCTGCGCTCGAGGGTCTCCGAGAAGGAGAGCCCACTGCTGCGCGTGGTGCACCGGGCCTACCGCCCTTCGCTGCACTGGGCGCTCACCCAGCGCCGCTGGGTGGTGCTCGGGGCAGGGATGCTCTCGGTGATATGCCTTTTCGTGGCCAGCAGGCTTGGGAGCGAGTTCGTGCCCAAGTTGGACGAGGGCGACGTGGCGGTGCACGCGCTGCGCATTCCCGGCACCAGCCTCGAGCAGGCCGTGCGCATGCAGAGCGAAGTCGAGAAAGCGGTGAAGAGCTTCGGCGAGGTCGAGTTCGTGTTCGCCAAGATCGGCACAGCCGAGGTGGCCACCGATCCGATGCCGCCGAACGTCGCGGATGTGTTCATCATACTCAAGCCACACGAGCAGTGGCCGGACTCCAAGCGCAGCAAGGCCTCACTGGTCGCGGCCATCGAGGCTCGATTGCGGAAGGTCGTCGGCAACAACTACGAGTTCACGCAGCCGATCGAGATGCGCTTCAACGAACTCGTCGCCGGAGTACGGAGCGACGTCGCGGTGAAGGTGTTCGGGGACGACCTCGACGTGATGCTGCGCACCGCTACCGAGATCGAGGGAGTGCTTAAGCAAGTGCCCGGGGCGGCGGATGTCCGCGTGGAGCAGGTGACGGGTCTGCCCAACCTGGTGGTCGACATCGACCGCGCTGCGGTGGCACGCTTCGGTCTCGACCTCGCCGATGTACAGTCGGTGATCCGAACCGCGCTCGCTGGCAGTGAGGTCGGGCAGGTTTTCGAGGGCGATCGCCGCTTCGACATCGTGGTACGGCTACCAGAGCGGCTGCGCCGCGACATGGGCGCGCTCTCCTCGTTGCCCGTTCCAGTGCGGACGACGGCGCGCAGCGCCCAACTGGCCGGCTCGGGTGACGCGCACTCGGAGCAGACGGAGTTCATCCCGCTGTCATCGCTGGCGCAGATGCGTATCGTCGAGGGGCCCAACCAGGTCAGCCGCGAGGACGGCAAGCGCCGAGTGGTCGTGCAGGTCAATGTGCGTGGCCGGGACATCGGTGGATTCGTGCAGGATGCGCAGACTCGAATCGCCAGCCAGGTCAGTGTGCCGACCGGCAACTGGCTCACCTGGGGCGGCCAGTTCGAGAATCTGATCGCCGCCCGCAACCGCTTGATGATCGTGGTGCCGCTGGCGCTGCTGCTGATCTTCCTGCTGCTGTTCGCGGCATTCGGCTCCGTGAAGGACGCGGTGCTCGTATTCAGCGGAGTACCCCTGGCCCTGACAGGTGGAATCCTGGCGCTGGCGATCCGGGGGCTACCACTCTCGATCACCGCCGGCGTCGGGTTCATCGCACTCTCCGGCGTGGCGGTGCTCAATGGAGTGGTGATGCTGTCCTTCATCCGCGAGTTGCGCCGGGCCGGACGGCCGGTGATGGAAGCGCTGGTCGAAGGCTGCGAGACCAGGCTGCGTCCCGTGCTGATGACCGCGCTCGTCGCGTCGCTGGGTTTCGTTCCGATGGCGATCGCCACGGGAACGGGCGCCGAGGTGCAGCGCCCACTCGCCACCGTGGTGATCGGCGGCATCATCTCCTCGACGCTGCTCACCCTGCTCGTGCTGCCCGCGCTCTACCGCATGTGGCACCGGGACGACACCAGCACTGCCGAGAGCGAGAGCAAGTCGACTCACTGAACCCGGCCTCATGGCATGACGCTCCAGTGCCACACGGCACTGGAGCGTCATGCCGTTGGCCGCGCTCACGCCTTCATCGCGTCGGCCCGAACTTCTGTGCGCGAGCGCGAAGCAGTCGCAGGGCATTGGCAATCACCAGCAACGAAGCTCCCATGTCAGCAGCGATGGCACTCCACAGGGCAGCGCCCCCGACAAGCGTCAGCCATACGAACAGCGCCTTCACAGAGAGCGAGAGGACGATGTTCTGTCGGATCACCGCTCCTGTACGGTGTGAGTGTCGGATCAACCAAGGGATCTTGCTGAGGTCATCTGACATGAGCGCGACGTCCGCCGACTCGATCGCCGCGTCGCTCCCTGCCGCCCCCATCGCGATGGAGACGTCGGCAACCGCGAGCGCTGGCGCGTCGTTGACTCCGTCTCCGACCATCGCGACACAGCCGATTCGATTCGACAGCTCGCGTATCGCGGCCACCTTGTCTTCGGGCAGCAACTCTCCATGGATCTCATCGAAGCCAGTCGCTCGCCCGACTGCTCGTGCAGTGCCGTGGTTGTCGCCCGTGAGCATCACCAGCCGAAGGATCCCCAGTCCACGAAGCTCCTCGAGTAGGCTGGCTATACCAGCTCTGGGTTTGTCGGCGAGTGCGATGACGCCGTGGACACTCCGATCATCGCCAACCACGACGACGGAGTTCCCCGAGAGCGACAGGCGCTCGAGACTCTCGTGTACTTCGGGCTGCTCCTGCCTGCGCTCTTCGAGATATCGATGAGAGCCGACCCAGACCAGCTTGCCGTCGACGCTACCCGTCGCTCCCCGGCCCGGGACGAGCGCCACGTTGTCCGCAGGGATCGGTTGGATGCCGGACGCAATGGCATGCTCCGTGATCGCTCGGGCGAGCGGATGAGCTGAGCGAGCTTCGAGCGCGGCCGCGTTCGTCATGACCTCTCGTTCCGTGTATCCGTTCAGCGCCTCGATGTGTGTGACCCGAAGACGGCCTTCGGTGACGGTTCCTGTCTTGTCGAACGCGATCGCGCGCAGACGTGCAGGAACTTCGAGGAACCTACCACCCTTGAGGAGGACGCCAACACGGGCAGCCGCCGCCAGGGCCGCCACGATACTCACGGGCGTCGAGATCACGAGTGCACATGGACAGGCGATGACGAGCAGGACGAGTGAGCGGTAGGCCCACTGCCCCCAGTCGCCGAACTGGAGCAGGGGCGGTACGACTGCAATCAGCAACGCGAGAGCCATCACGATCGGCGTGTAGCGGCTGGCGAATCGATCGACCCACAGTTCGGCAGACCCTCGCTTGGACTGCGCGTCGCGCACCATCCGGGTGATCCGTGCGAGTGTGGTCTCTGTCGAGGCGTGCGTCGTGCGGATCTCCAGTGAGCCCTCGCCATTGATGCTGCCGGCGAAGACGCTGGCGCCGGGCTCTTTGGGAACGGGCAGGCTCTCACCTGTGATTGGCGCCTGGTCGATGCTGCTGGCTCCAGCGAGGATGATGCCATCCAGGGGGACTCGGTCGCCGGGACGGATGACCACGACGGAACCCACCGCCACCGCGGCCACCGGGACGTCCTGCTCGCCGCCGCCGGTCTTGACTCGAGCCGTCTGCGGCGACAGGTCCAGTAGTGCGGCGACTGCGCGTCGAGCTCGACCGATGCTCCAGGCCTCAAGGCTCAACGAGAGCGCGAACAGGAAGGCCACTGTCGCCGCTTCGAACCATTCGCCGAGCGCGATGGCCCCCAGGACGGCGACAGTCATGAGGAGATTCATGTCCGGCCGCAGTCGCCGGGCTGCCCCCCATGCCTTTCGAACCACGAAGCGGAGGCCAGCAGCCACTCCGACGAGATAGAGTCCGCGTGCGATCCAGGGAACGTCAGCTGCCGATCCGACACCCTCGCTGCCGATGGCAGACAGGACCCCGCCGGCCATCGTCGCGTGCGTGGCGAAACCCGCGGCGGCGAAGAGCCCGCTCAGTGTCGTCATCAGCTCGCGGTTGCGGCGGTGCTCATCAGATCGCGTCGACTCTTCGGCCGATTCCGACTCGATCAGTTCGGCGCGCAACCCGGCCCGATGCACGGCAGAGATGATCGCAGCTGCCGAAGCCGCGCCGCTTACCGTCATGACGCCGCCGAGCAGGTCGAACGACAGGGCGTCCTCGCCTCCTGCCACGGGGCCGACTTCGCGCCGAAGCATGGCGACTTCCTCAGCGCAGTCGAGGCCTCTGACTCGGAATCTTGTACTCCGCGGCAACCCGGCCAAGCGCCCCCCTACTCGGCGTCGCTCGTGGTCTCGGTGGTGTGGTCGAGACCTGGCTCGCCTCTTCTCACTTGCCGAGTCTCGATGACCGGGCTGCGCAAGCGACTGAACGAGCTCACACCGTTCCCGGCGGCGGAAGAGAAGCAGATTGAGGCGGGAAGGGCGTGCACTCACGACTCCCATGGCATGTGAATCGGAACTGCGAACGGTCTGACTCCGGATCTCGGAGCGCGCTCGCCGTCGCAGGGCACCAATCCAGCAGCTAGTCGCAACTGGCCGCGAACTGTCAAGCGGTATGATCCACGGAAGTCCTCGCTTGAAAGCGTGGACTTCGTCTGATCGCGAGTCGGCCATTGGTCCGATCGAAGGTGTGGCCCCTGTCCGCCCGGGGCGCTGGCGCTTGGCCCACTCGCCGCCAGGCATGGCGATGACAGGGACTCGTCAGGTTCAGGCCAGTCCGAGTCAGCGCGAGTCCACCCTCAAGCCACGCGCCCCTGAGCACGAGTCGCGCCCAGGGGCCCGGGTTCGATCGATTCCGAGTCGGCTTGCCGTACTCAGTTGCCGGGCGTCGGCTCGTCCTTCTTGAGGAACCGGCGCTTCTCGCGCTCCACCTTGAGCACGTCGGCGTTCAGCACCTTGAAGTCCACGCGGCGGTTCTTGGCCCGGCCGAGCGAGGTGGCGTTGGTGGCCACCGGCTGTGACTGGCCGTAGCCGGCCGTGGTGAAGGCGCTGGTGTCGAGCGTCGGGAACTTCTGGCCGAGGTAGCCGAGCACCGACTTGGCGCGCATCTCGGACAGCTTCTGGTTCTTGTCCGCGCCGCCCGTGTTGTCGGTGTGGCCGCCGATCTCGATCTTCAGCGCCGGGTACTGGAGCAGGATGGCCGCGACCTCGTCGAGCACCGGGAAGCTCTCCGGCAGGATGGAGGCCTTGCCGACGTCGAAGTTCACGTCCTGCAGCCGGATCAGCCCCATGTCGAGCAGCTGCGTCTCGCGCTCGCTCACCTCGATCGGGCAGCCGTTGGGGTCCACCTTCAGGCCGGCCGGCGTGTTGGGGCACTGGTCGAGGCCGTCGAACACGCCATCGCCGTCGGTGTCCTTCGGGCAGCCCTTGTCGTCCACCTCGGCGCCGACCGGCGTGTTCTCGCACTGGTCGAGACCGTCGAACACCTTGTCGCCGTCGGTGTCGAGCGGGCAGCCGCGCGCGTCCACCTTGGCGCCCGCCGGCGTGTCGGCGCAGGCGTCGAGCCCGTCGCAGACGCCGTCGCCGTCAGTGTCGATGATGCAGCCGGTCTTGGGATCCACCTCGCCGCCGCGCGGCGTGCCCTCGCACTTGTCGAGGCCGTCGAACACCTTGTCGCCGTCGGAGTCGAGCGGACAGCCCTTGGCGTCCACCTTGGCGCCGACCGGCGTCTGCTCGCACTGGTCGAGCCAGTCGCGCACACCGTCGAGGTCGCGGTCCTTGGCCTTGCCGCCGAACGAGTACGACAGGCCGAGCGTGGCGTTGACGTGGTGGCTGGCCTCGGCGGCGCCCGCCTCGCGCAGCATGACGTCGCGGGCCTGCAGCTTGAGGTAGGTGCGCTGGTTCCCGAGCAGGCTCACCTGCACCCCGAGCCCGAGGCTCGGCGCGCCGCGCTCGTTGAGGCCGGTCAGGTCGCCGATCGAGCGCCCGAAGCCGAAGCCGGTCAGCAGGTAGGGCACCACGCGCTCGGCCGGGTCGCGGAACGTCCATCGCAGGTCGGCGCCCGCCCACGAGAAGAGGTGGTCGGGTTCGCCCGGCAGGTCGCGCTTGCTGGGCGAGGCGAGGAAGCTGGCCTGCACGGTCAGGCGCTGCGACCAGCGGTAGCCGGCGCCGCCCTCGAACGCCGGGGCATCCTGGATGAAGTCACGCGCGTCGAACCCCTCGACGCCCCCGGCGACCCAGAAGTCGATCGGGTGGCCGGCGAGCTGGGCGTGCGCGGGCGCCGAGAGCGCGAGCACGGCGCTGGCGGCGAGCAGCGATGGACGGAGCCACGACATGCGGAACGGACCTCCAGAACCCGGTTCGGGGATGCGCACGGCAGGGAAGCGGCGAGCCGCCCGCACCTCGGTGACGAGGGAGGCCAGCGCCCGGGAGGCGGCCCCATGGCAGGCGGACAAGGCGCAGAGTGGTAGCATCCGGCCGGAGACCGGTCAACGCGTGTTCCGGGGCGGTTCTGCGCCCCTCCCCCTCCGTCTCGCCCGCCCACGGGAGGCCCCTGCATGAACGCCGAGCAGCGCCGCGCCCTGATCGCCCGCTACCTGGACGGCCCCGACGAGGTGGACCGCGCCCTCCAGGGGTTCCCCGCCGACCGGCTCACCGCCCGGCCGCTGCCCGGCAAGTGGTCGGCCGCCGAGATCGTCCACCATCTGGCCGACTCCGAGACCCAGAGCGCCATCCGCCTGCGCCGGCTGCTGGTCGAGCCGCATCCGGTCATCCAGGCCTACGACCAGGACGCCTGGGCGAGCCGCCTGCGCTACAACGAGCGCCCCATCGGACCCGCCCTGATCGCGTTCCGAGCGGCGCGCGAGACGACCGGCCAGCTGCTCGCCGTCATGAGCGACGAGCAGTGGCGGAGCCACGGCTGGCACACCGAGTCGGGCTCCTACCACGCCGAGCGCTGGCTCGAGATCTACGCCGAGCATGCCCACCTGCACGCCGATCAGATCCGCCGGCTGCGCGGGGCGCTGGGCTCGTGATCTGGCGCTGCCGCGGCCACGTGCTCGACCTGTCGGCGCGTACGCTGGTGATGGGCATCGTCAACGTGACGCCCGACTCGTTCTCGGACGGCGGCCGCTACGCCGAACCGGCCGCCGCGATCGCCCGCTGCGAGGCGCTGCTCGACGAGGGCGCCGACCTGCTCGACCTGGGCGGCGAGAGCACCCGGCCCGGCTCCCAGCCCGTCGCCCCCGAGGAGCAATGGCGCCGCCTCGGCCCGGTCCTCGAGGGGTTGGCCGCCCGGCGGCCCGGCGCCCTCCTCTCGGTGGACACCCAGAGCGCGGCCGTGGCCGAGCGCGCGCTCGCCTCCGGCGCCGCCATCGTCAACGACGTCAGCGCGCTCGCCGACCCGGCCATGGCCGGCGTGGTGGCGGCCGCGGGCGCCGGGCTGGTGCTCATGCACCTGCGCGGCTCGCCCGCCACCATGCAGGACGACACGGCCTATGGCGACGTCGTCGAGGAGGTGCGCGCGTTCCTCGCCGCACGCCTCGGCGTGGCGCGGGCGGCGGGCGTGGCCGCTGAGGCCGTCGCACTCGACCCGGGCATCGGGTTCGGCAAGTCGGCCGAGGGCAGCCTGGCGCTGCTGGCGCACGTGCCGGCGCTGGCGTCGCTCGGCCGGCCGGTGTTGATCGGCGCGTCGCGCAAGCGCTTCCTCGGCGCGCTGACCGGGGACGCGCCGGTGCACGACCGGCTCGAGGCGAGCCTCGCGGCGGCGGCCATCGCGGCCGCGCTCGGCGCCCGCATCGTGCGCGTGCACGACGTGCGCGCCTCGGTGCGCGCGGTGCGCGTCGCCGACGCCGTGCGCGCCGCCTCGCACTGAGCCGCGGTCGTATCGCCGGGCCGCCGCCGTCTGCTACCTTCGACGGCATGCAGCCCGTCCATTCCATCTGGCTCCTCGACCTGCTCGACATCCTGCTGGTCGCCGCCCTCTTCTACCGGCTCCTCATCCTGGTGAAGGGCACGCGCTCGGCGCAGATGTTCGTCGGGCTCCTGGTCATCATGGTGGTGGGGCTCGTCGCCGACTACCTCGACCTGCTCGCCGTGCGCTCGATCATGGACAGCCTCAGGACGGTGTGGCTGATCGTGTTCGTGATCCTGTTCCAGCCCGAGCTGCGGCACGCGCTCGCCCAGATCGGCCGCACGCGCTACTTCCGCTCGTTCCTGCGCGGCGAGAACTACGGCGTGCTCGGCGAGATCGTGCGCGCGGTGGAGGCGCTGGCCCAGCGCCGGCACGGCGCGCTGCTCGTGCTCGAGCGCAACGTCGGCCTGCGCAACTTCGTCGAGACCGGCACGCGGCTCGACGCCAAGGTCACCGCCGAGCTGCTGGTGACGCTGTTCTCGCCCGGCTCGCCACTGCACGACGGCGCGGTGATCATCCGCGAGGAGCACATCGTGGCGGCCTCATGCATCCTGCCGCTGTCCGCCAACCCGCGCACCGCCATCGCGCTGGGCACCCGCCACCGTGCCGCCATCGGCCTGTCCGAGGAGACCGACGCCGCCGTCATCGTGGTGAGCGAGCAGACCGGCGCCATCTCGGTGGCCTACCGCGGCGTGCTGCAGCAGCGCCTCGACGAGGGCGCGCTGCGCTCCGAGCTGTCGCGCATCTTCCGCATCCGCCCGCAGGACGAGCCCGCCCCCGAGACGCTCGCCGACCCCGCCTCGTCCGCCGGGCACGTCGCGGGCTGACCGCGAAGGGACCCGCGCCCATGACCGGAGCCGCGGCCCCCCGCATCAGCACCAGCGTCCTGCACCGGTTGACGCAGTGCGAGCGGCGCCTGTGGCTGTCGCATCACCAGCGCGAGTCCGCCGCCGCCGAGGACGAGCACGACGGCGTCATGCGCGACCGCGGCCGCGCGCTCGAGGCGCGCGTCGCCGCCACGTTCCCCGCGCTCGAGGGACCGGTGTACGCGCACGGCATGCCGTTCACCGAGGCGGCCGCCGCCACGCGCGCCCACCTCGAGGCCGGCCGCAGCGTGTGGCAGGCGGCGCTGCTGTCACCCGACGAGCGGCGCTCGGGCGTGGCCGACTTCGTGGTCCGCGAGGGCGAGGGCTGGGTGGTGCACGAGGCCAAGCTGTCGCACCGGCCCGAGCGCCGGCCCGAGGTGCAGCTGCAGCTCACGCACCACGCCGCGATCGTCGAGGCCCTGACCGGCCTGCCGGTGGTGCGCACCGAGGCCACCAACGGCCTCTCGGTGCGCGTGCCGGTGGCGCGCGGCGGCGCGGCGGGCGACGCGCAGGCGCTCGAGCGGGCCGAGGCCGTGCTCGCCTCCGCGCACGAACCGTCGGTGCTGCTGGCGCACTCGGTGTGCCGCGACTGCCCGTTCTACGAGCACTGCTGGACCGCCGCCGAGCGCGACGGCCGCATCGAGATCCTCTCCGAGGTGGACCGCGCCGCCGCCGCCGTGCTGCACGCGATGGGCGTGCGCACGGTGGCGGAACTCGCCGCGCTCGAACCGGGCGCGCTCACGCACGAGGCGCTGCGGCCGCGGGCACGCCGCATCCTCGCCGAGGCCCGCGCGCGCCACACCGGCCGGGCCGAGTGGCTCAAGCCGCCGCGGCTGCCGGCGGACCGCACGCTGGTGTGGTTCGACCTCGAGGGCGATTCGGGCAGCGGCGCCGACGACCTGCCCATCTACCTCTGGGGCCTGGCGGTCGAGTCGGCGAACGGCGCCGAGCCCGAGGCCCACTTCGCCGACCTCTCGCCGGGCGGCGACCGCGCCGGCTGGCAGCGCTTCCAGCGCCGGATCGAGGCGCTGCTCGACGACGGGCACGACCCGCTGTTCGTGCACTGGCATGCCTACGAGCGGCAGTGGGTGGACCACTACCTGCGGCATCACGGCGCGCCGCCGCGGCTGGCCGCCGTGCTCGGGGCGGACCGGCACTACTTCGACCTGCACCGCGTCATCGAGCGCTGCGTGCGACTGCCGCTGCGCAGCTACTCCATCAAGTCCGTGGCGCCCTGGATGGGGTTCCGCTGGCGGAACCCCGACTCGGGCAGCGAGTGGTCCATCGCCCAGTTCCACCACGCCCGCCACACCGCGGACGACGTCGAGCGCGCCAGCCGGCTGGCCGCCATCGCCGAGTACAACGCCGACGACGTGCTGGCCATGCGCGCCGTCTGGCGCTGGATCGAGGCGAACGGGCCGGGTGCGGACGGTTGACAGTCCCCGGGGGGCTCCCTAGTCTGCCTCGCCTCCTGCGCCGCGCGGTCCTCCGCGCCGCGCTCGGCGTGGCGGCGTAGCTCAGTTGGTAGAGCAGCGGACTCATAAGCCGCGTGTCGCTGGTTCGATTCCAGCCGCCGCCACCACTCCTCTTCCCGGTCCCACGCGCATGCGCCTTCCCGCGACCGAGTCCGCGCTGCGCCGCGCCCTGCGCGGCCCCTGTGCGCTGCCCGCGGGCACTTCGGTGGTCGTCGCGGTCAGCGGCGGCGCCGACTCCACCGCGCTGGCCGTGGCGATGGCCCGGCTCGCCCCGGCGCACGGCCTGCGAGCCGTGCTGGCCCACCTCGACCATGGCGTCCGCGGACCCGCCGCGCGGGCCGACGCCCGCTCGGTGCGCGCGCTCGCCGCCCGGCTCGGCCTGCCCTGCCTGACCGGGCGACTGCGCCCGAACGGGCCGGGGAGCGAGGCGGCCCTGCGTGCGAGGCGGCGCGCCTTCCTGATGCGGGCCGCGCGCCGCGCCGGCGCGGCCGCCATCGCCACCGCGCACACGGCCGACGACCAGCTGGAGACACTGCTGCTGCGGCTCGGCCGCGGCGCCGGGCTCACGGGCCTGGCCGGCATGCGCCCGCGGCACGGCCGCTGGATGAAGCCGCTGCTCTCGCTGCCGCGCCTCGCGATCGAGCGCGATCTGCGAGCCGCCGGCCTCGCGTGGTGCGAGGACGCCACCAACCGGGACCCGGCGCACGCACGCAACCGCATCC
>CAZMQP010000023.1:0-16251 GCA_964568385.1 uncultured bacterium | reverse complement strand
CTGCAGCTTGAAGTGGTAGGTCTTGCCCACCTCCACGTGCAGCGTGTCCGAGGTCTTGATGTCGTCGGCGGTGTCGAGGAGTCCGTCGGGACCCGGGTGCGCGAAGGTCCACGCCCACTGCTGTCCGATGACGCGGATGGTCGAGTCGGCGGGCGGCAGCGTCTGCTTGACGTGCACCCACACCTTGACCGCCGCGATGATGATGAACACGTCGCACACCAGCACCAGGTAGTGCGGGATGTTCACCCAGTTCTTGACGTGCTTCTCCTTGCCCGACAGGTACTGGCTGCCCACGCCCTCGCGCTTGCGGAAGCGGAAGATGAGCCAGAAGAACATGATCTCGGCGGCGATGAACCAGAAGCCGACGAGCACCGTGACGAGCAGCACCAGGTTGTCGATCTGGCCCGCGAAACTCGAGGCCTGGGTCAACCAACGATCGATCATCGCGTTCCCGCCCGCCGCCTAGAGGATGAAGAAGACGATCGCGCCGACGAACAGCGCGGCGCAGATCAAGGAGATGAGGGTGGTGTAGGCCGCCACCGTGTTGCCCCACTGTTCCGGGTTCGGATCGTCCGCCATGTGGGAGGCCTCCTGCCCGCTAGCGCGGGAGCGAGCGGATGTGGGCGACGACGTCCTTCATCGCCTGCTCATCCGCGAGGGTCATGGACATGGCGCGCATCTGCGCGCCCCAGACGTCGTCCGGGTGGGCGCCGCGCCAGCCGTCCTTGAACTTGTGGAGCTGCGACACCATGTACCAGTCGGCCTGGCCGACGAGCGGCGGCGCCTTGAGGTCGGGATTGCCCTTCGCGTCGGCGCCGTGGCAGGCCACGCAGACGCCGTTGTAGAGGCCCGCCCCCGCCACCGGGTCGCCACCGCTGAGGCGCGCGGCGGACTCGAGCGGCTTGAGCCCGGCGACGTGCTTGGAGACCGAGGCGATCTGAACCTCGCTCGTGAGGGTGCGCGCCATCGGGCGCATCTTGTGCCCCTCGGGATCGTCCGGATGATAGCCGCGCAGGGCGCCCTTGAACTTGGTGAGCTGCTCGCTCACGTACCACTCGGGAAGTCCGGCGATCGGCGGCGCCTGGATGTCGGGGTTGCCGGCGCCATCGGCGCCATGACAGGGCACGCAGGTGTCGTAGATCTCGCTGCCCGCGACCTGGTCGGCCGACGAGGCGCCGCCACAACCGGCCAGCACCAGCGACAGCGGCGCCGCCGCGAACAGGATGAGCCTCGCCGTCCTCAACAAGGTCGCCTCCGGGAAGTGGGATCCGCCGGCGCCAGGGCGTGAGCCGAGGCCGCGCCGCCGCCTGTGGGATCCGACAGAGTGCCGAGCACGGCACGGATACACGATTGACGCGCCTCCGACAAGTCCGCGATGCGTGCCGCGCTCATCCCAGAGGCACCCCGCCGAGGGCGGCCAGCCCCGCATCCACGGTCATCATCAGGTAGAGCGCGAACAGGTAGACGATGGAGTAACGGAACAGCTGCATGGCGTGGGCGGTGGTCGGCTTGCGGTGGAGGCGCACGGCGAGCGCCACGAAGGCCGCGCCGAGCAGCGCCGCCGGCACCAGGTAGATGAGCGTCAGCCCGGTCAGCGGGGCGACCGCCAGCGTCACCGGCACCAGCACGAGGGTGTAACCCAGGATCTGGCGGCGGGTCTCGGCCTCGCCGTGCGTCACCGGGAGCATCGGGATGCCGGCCCGCGCGTAGTCGTCGCGGCGGTACAGCGACAGCGCCCAGAAGTGCGGCGGGGTCCAGAGGAAGATGATGGCGGCCAGCATCCACGCCGGCGGATCGAGCCGCCCGGTGACCGCCGCCCACGCGATCAGCGGCGCCGAGGCGCCGGCCCCCCCGCCGATGACGATGTTCTGCGGGGTGCGGCGCTTGAGCCAGACCGTGTACACGACGGCGTAGTAGAAGATGTTGGCCATCGCGACGACGCTGGCGAGCAGGTTGGTGGTGGCCATGAGCACGCCCCAGGCGGCGGCGGCGAGGGCGAGGCCCAGCCCCAGCGCCGCGACGGGCGGCAGCGTGCCCGAGGGCAGCGGCCGCAGCTGGGTGCGCCGCATCAGCGCGTCCACGTCGCGGTCGAAGTAGTGGTTGAAGCTGGCCGCAGAGGCCGCCGACAGGATGATGCCGGCGAGCGCGCCCCAGAACACCCGCGCCTCGGGCCACCCGGGTCCGGCCGCCAGCAGCAGGGCCGGCAGTCCGGTGAACAGCACCAGCGAGATGATGCTGGGCTTGGTGAGTTCGATCCACGCTCGCGCCGTGCGCGCGCGCGTGTGGGTCGGCAGCGCGATGCTCATGACGAGGCCGCCGTCATCGGGCGGGAACGCCTTCGAGCGCCGCCTTCGGGGCCGGCAGCGCGGCCACACGCAGGGTGGCGACCAGCGAGAGGGCGACCAGCACCGCGGCGTTGGCGAGATGGATGGCCGAGAGGAACACCGGCACGCCGAGCAGCAGGTTGACGATGCCGAGCGCCACCTGCTTGAAGGTCACGATGACGATCAGATGCCCCAGCAGCCGCACGGTCGGGTCCGAGGCGTGCCGGGTGCGCGCGGCCGCGATGCACACCAGCACGGCGACGCCGTAGCCCACGTAGCGGTGCAGCATGTGCACGCCGACCAGCCCCTCGAGTGGCGGGAACCACGCGCCGCCGCAGGTGGGCCAGTCCGGGCAGACGAGGCTGGCGTGATTGGTGCTGACGATGCCGCCGAGCACCGACTGGCCCCACAGCGCGAGCGTGGTGATTCCGAGCAGCGGCAGCAGGCCCGCCGGGCGCGGCTCCGGGGCCGCCGGCGGCCTGGCCTCGAGGTGCGCCACGGTGGCCAGCGTGACCACGGAGGCGAACAGCAGCAGCGCCACGGCGAGGTGCCCGCTCACCACCGAGGGGTCGAGCAGCTTCCACACGGTGAGCGCGCCGAGCAGGATCTGCACCGCCAGCAGCGCCATCGCGAGCAGCGCCAGCCCGCCGAGGCGTGCGCGCAGTTCGGAGTGCACGGCGACCCAGCCGACGGTGGCGGCGAGACCGAGGCTCACCACCAGCGCCAGCAGCCGGTGGAACCACTCGATGAAGATGTTGAACTGCATCGGCGGGATGAGCTGCCCGTGGCAGAGCGGCCAATCGGGGCAGGCCAGCCCCGAACCCGTGGTGCGCACGACGGAGCCGACGACGACGAGCGCGAACATGAGGACCGCGGTCGCGGTGGCGAGTCGGGAGGCGATGGTGAAGGCGCGGGGATTCGGCATGCGTTCGGACGGTCCTGGTTCGGCCGAGGAGGGGTCCGCCAGCGGCGGACCGGCGCGGGACGCTAACATGATTCGGTCCCACCCGCACCCGAGCCACGTCCCGTCCGAGAGGAGTCCCATGAGCGAGCCCGTCTACATCTCCCGCTGCACCCTCGAGAAGCGCGCGAGCCTCCATCGCGTCGCGCATCTGCCGCTCGGCGCCGTGGCCGAATACGGCGTCCACGGCCCGATCGTGGCCCACTACGGCCTCCGGCCCGAGCGCGAACTGCCGCTGCCCGTGGACCACCTGGTGGCGGCCGCCGGGGGTTGAATGCTGGGCACCCTGAACGGCGCACTGGAAGTGCGTCAGGTGGACCTGACGGGCGACGCGATCGCCTGCGAGGTCGAGGGCATCAACGAGGTGAAGGACGGCCTGCCGGTGCTGACCGAGGTGCGCGTGCACTACCGCCTGCGCATCCCGGCGGGCACGCGCGAGACCGTGGACCGGGCGCTGGCGCGGCACCAGGACAAGTGCCCCACGGCCGCGACGCTCAAGGGCGCGGTCGCCGTGAGCTGGACCGCCGACATCACCGAGGAGGGCTAGGGCTGCAGTTCCACGTCGGTGATGGCCGCCGGCGGGATGGTGTCGGCGACGGCCTCGAGCAGGAAGAGCGCGTCCTGCGGCGGCACCAGCACGCTCTGCACCCGCGCGCCGTCGTTGACGAACGGCGCCGCCGTGCCGCGGATGCGGCGGTACTCGCGGCCGAGCGGCACCTGCAGCGACTGCGACGCGGGATTCACCAGCACGATGCCATGCTGGAAGTCGCGGCGGTACAGGTTGGTTGCGCCCTGCTGGAAGTGCACGTCGTCGAACCAGATCTCGCCCGGCCCGCCGCGCGACAGGTAGAGGTGCAGCGAGGACTGCGCGCTCTGGCTGGGCGTGAGGATGACCTGGTACTGCTTCCACTCGGGGCCGATCGTGATCGTGCGCGAGGCCACGCCGCCGCCGCCCGGGCGGCTCGCGACCACGGGCACGTCACGCGCCGGCACGGCGCGGGCCCAGAACGTGACGGCGTGATTCTGCCCGGCGACGGCGTAGATCGAGCCCTGCGAGGCGAGGCTGACGCTGTAGTCGTTCGGCCCGCCGGCGGTGATCTGGATGTGCAGCGCCGCGGCGCCCACGGGAGCGCCCCCGACCTGCTGCGTGCGCGTGGCGGCGGCGGGCGCCGCCGCCACGAAGTCCCAGCCGGCGGTCGCGCTCGACTCGAAGCCGGGGTTCGAGACCGCGTCGGGGTTCGTGCCCGCCCAGATCATCTGGTAGGGCGGACCGAGCGCATCGCCGAGCCAGCCGGTGTGGGCGATCGCGGGTGAACTGTCGCCGCTGACGCGGTCCACCGCGTACTCGTCGTACCAGTAGGTGTGATAGGGCGCGGTGGTGGCGACCCGGTCGCTGGGGCCGAACGTGGCGTAGCCGCCGCCCAGCGACGCACTGGCGAGGCCGAAGCGCACGCGGCGCGTGTTGTCGCTCGAGTAGGGCGCCGAGGTGCCGCCGCTCATGGCCGTGAAGATCCAGTTGTGCTGCGGCGCCAGGTAGTCGCGCTCGTCGGCGAAGTAGCCGTGCGGGTCGTCGAGCATGTTGCGGTACCAGTCGCCACCGCCCTGGTAGGGGAAGTTCTCGCGCATCCAGCCCTGGAACACCTCGGTGTGCGCGCTCTGCGCGCAGTTGCCGCACAGCACCGGGCCGGCGCCCGAGAGCCGGCGCAGGCGGTTGGCGAGCGTGTCGGCCCCTGCCGTCCACGCCGCCTCGAACGCCGCCAGCGAGGGGTAGCCGGCGCGCACGTGGTCGATCTGCTGCGTCGGACCCTGCGACCAGCCGATGGTGCGGCAGAAGACGTCGATGAAGACGCCGTCCCACAGGCCGCTGCGCACGATGGCGTCGTGGAACAGGTCGGCGAGGCCCTCGGCCACCACGTAGCGCCCGCTGCCATCGCGCTTGGCCAGGTTCACGTTGGCGCCCGGGTAGTAGCCGCCGCCCACCGAGTTGAACAGGAAGCCGCCGAGGTCGCGCACGAGCCGGCGGTAGCGGGTCGGGAAGTGGACCAGCGAGTCCGCGTCGGCGGCCGCCCAGATGTCGTGACCGAGCACGTAGCCGAGCACGCGGATGTCCGGGTTGCGCCGGCGCAGTTCGGCGAGGAGTTCGGGGTGGTAGGGCGTGACCGGGTTCACGTCGAGCGTGACCACGTCGTAGCGCGCCACCATGGCCACCGCGGCCGTGTCCATCGCACCGCCCGGCAGCAGCAGCGGATAGCCGTTGCCGAGGATCGAGGCGTAGAGGCCGAGCCGGGGGTGAGGCTGCGCCCCGGCCGGAGCGCTGAGCGCGCCGGCGAGCAGGGCGGCGAGGGCCGCCGGCAGCAGGAGTCGGGTCGGAAGGGTCATGGTCCCCCACCGGGTCATCGGCCCGACCGTTCGCCGGCTTGAGGCGGGAGATGGGCCTCCGCCGCGGCCTCAGCGGCCGGTCGGCGCCTGGCGCAGGTCGGTGACGCGGGCGGGAGCGTACATGTCGTCGCCGATCAGGAACAGCGCGTCGGAGGGGCCGACATAGTGCACCGTGCCGCTGGAGCCGTCGTTGGTGTACGGGTCCACGGTTCCGAGGATGCGCCGGAACGTCCGCGGCAGCACCACGTCGGCGCCCGACTGGAACGAGGGATTCACCAGCACGATGCCGTTCTGGAAGTCGCGGCGGTAGACGGTGGACAGCCCGGCCTGGAAGTGGACGTCGTCGATCCAGACGTCGCCGGCGTCGCGCGCGAGGTAGAACGCCAGCCGCGTCGTGTTGGCCTGCTCGATGGTGCCCTGGGTGAGGAACGGGATCTGCACCTGCTGCCACTCGGTGCCCACCTGGACCTGGCGCGCGATCAACTGCACCGCGCCCTGCACGCGCGAGATGACCACGTTCACGACGCGCGGCGTGGACGCCTTGATCCAGAACGTCGCCGCGTGATTGGTGAACGGCATGACGGGGATGCCGATGTTGGAGTGCAGCGAGACCTGCCAGTCCACCGGGCTCGGCTGCTGGATGTTGATGCGGACGCTGCCCTGCCCCACCGCGGCCGTCGTCAGGTCGAGGGACCGCGTCGCGGGCACGCCGTCGTAGAAGCTCCAGCCCTGCGTCACGCTCGTCTCGAAGCCGGGATTGGCGATGCCCTCGGGATTCTGGCCGGCCCAGATCATCTGGTAGAAGGGCGTCAGCGCCTGCCCCAGCCATCCGGTGTGCTCCCGCGACTGCGAAGCCCGCCCGGTCTCGAGGTCCACGGCGTACTCGTCGTACCACCAGCGGTGGTAGTCGCCGGCGAACGCGTCGCGGTTCTGCACCGCGAACACGCCGAAGCCGTCGGCGAGCGTGGCGCTGCCGAGTCCCAGCCGCATGATGCGGTTGTTGGTCGAGGAGTAGTGGTCGAGTCCCACCTGGAAGCTGAAGATGTAGTTGCTGCGCGGCGCCAGGAAGTTGCGCTCGTCGGTGATGTACCCGCCGGGCTGCTGGAACATGTTCGAGTACCAGTCGCCGCCGGCCTGGAACGGGAAGCCCTCTCGCATCCAGCCATTGAAGGTGGAGTACTTGGTGCCGAGCGCGCAGTTGCCCACCATCACGAACCCGGGCCCGCCCCAGTTGCGCAGCCGCGTGGCGATGGTGTCGGTGGCCGCGCGCCAGCTGGCGTTGAACTCCTCGAAGCTCGAGTAGCCGGCGCGTACGAAGTCGATGCTGTCGCCCTCGCCCTGCGGCCAGCCCATCTCGTCGCACAGGATGTCGAAGAAGATGCCGTCCCAGATGCCCGGATCGACGACGTACTCCTTCCACAGCAGCGACAGCGAGTCCGCGATCACCAGCCGTCCGCTCGCATCGCGCTTGGCGAGGTTGACGTTGCCGGCGTAGTACTTCTGGCCCGTGAGCTTGCTGTAGAGCCAGGCGTTGTTGTTGTCCATCAGCCGCCGGTAGCGCGTCGGGTAGTGGCGCAGCGAGTCGCGGTCGTAGGCGGCCCAGATGTCCTGCCCGACGACGTACCCGAGCACCTTGGCCCGCGGGTTGCGCTGCTTGATCTGCGCGATGATGTCGGGCCGGTAGGGGTAGATGGGGTTGATGTCGAGGGTGATCTCCTCGTAGCGGGAGACCTGGTCGAGCACGCTGTCCACGAGCGCGCTGTCGCCGGGACCGTTGTAGAACGGGTAGCCGTTGCCACGGATCGAGCCGTAGAGGGCGAGGCGCGGGTAGCCGTTGGGCGCGGGCGTCGCGGAGGCGAGCGAGCCCAGCATCAGAGCGGCGAGCGCGGACAGGAGGACGAGCGGGCGAAGGGGGGTCACGGGGGTCGCGGGTCCTGAGGTTCGCGGATGGGCGCCGGCCGGGCCGGCGAAGGGTGCGTGAGCGGGATGGGCCGACGGGAGTATAGTGGCCCTCCCATGGCTCTGGAAGAGACGATTCCGCCTCCGGCGGCGGATCCCGGCGACCGGATGGCGGACCTCGCCGCCGCCCGGCGCATGCTCCCGCTCGTCTCGCGCACGTTCGCCATCAACATCCGCGTGCTCGGCCGGCCCATGCGCGACTCCGTGAGACTGGCTTATCTCCTGTGCCGGGCCTGCGACGCGCTGGAGGACTCCTGGCCGGGGTCCCCCGCAGAGGTCGCCGGGCGCTTCGACCTGCTGCTGGAGGCGATCGAGGGCCGCCCCGAGCCGCTCGGGCGGCTCGCCCGCGCCGCTTCGGAGGTCGCCGGAGACCGGGCCGACCTGCGCGTACTCGCGACGCTGCCGGCCTGGATGCGGCTGCTCGCCGGCCGCCCGGCGCGCGAGGCCGAGGCCGTGCGCGACGGCGTGCGGGTGATGGCGGCGGGGATGCGGCGATTCGCGGTGCGTGCGGCCGAGCGGGCGCCCTCGGCGCCCTACCTCGACGATGCCGCCGAACTGACCGAGTACTGCCATGTCGTCGCCGGCTGCGTCGGCGAGATGCTGACGCGCCTGCACCAGATCACGTCGGGCCTCCCCGAGGACGCCGGCTTCGCCGAGCGCATGCGGCTCGCGCCGCGCGTCGGCGAGGGGCTGCAGCTCACCAACATCCTGCTCGACTGGCCCGCCGACCTGACGCACGGCCGCAGCCACCTGCCGGAGCGTTGGCTCGCCGTGCACGGGCTCTCGGCCGGAGATCTGTCCTCGGCCCCGCCGCACGTCGCGCGCGAGCTCGCGCTGCGGCTGGCCGGCCACGCGCACGCGGCGCTCGACCGTGTCGCCGACTACCTCGACCTCGTGCCGCGCGCGCACGTCCGCTACCGGCTGTTCGTGCTGTGGCCGGCGCTGTGGGCGCGCGCGTCGCTGCGCACCGCGCTGGCCGACCCGCGATTCCCCTCGGGCGGCGCGCGGCCGCGCCTGACGCGCGCGGCGCTGTGGTCGAGCGCCGCGCGCTCGCTCACCGTGGCCGCGAGCCACACCGGCGTCCGCCGCCTGCTCGAGGCGCCGGCGCGCTGAACCTCAGCGCATCGGCTCGGGCGCGCTCATGGCGCGCCGCTCGGCGGCCTCGCGCGCGGCGACCACGCGCAGCCGGCGGCTCACCCACAGCGCGCCGGCCAGCAGCAGCACGGCGCACACCGAGGTCGCGGCCGGGGCGCCGAAGTGCTCGGCCAGCGAGCCCGCCAGCAGCGCCCCGAACGGCGCCATGCCCACGAACATGAACGTGTACAGGCTCATGACGCGGCCGCGGAAGGCGTCGTCGGTGGTCATCTGGATGAGCGTGTTGGTGCTCGAGATGTAGAGGATGAGCCCGAAGCCCGACAGGAATCCCATCACCAGCGTGAGCGGCAGGCTGCGTGACCACGCGAAGCCCGCCTGCCCGAGCCCGGCCACGACGAGTCCCAGCAGCAGCTGGCGCCGCAGGTCCCAGCGGCTGAGCGTGCGCGTCATGCGCAGCGCGGCGAGGATCGAGCCGACGCCGAAGGCCGAGACCAGCAGCCCGTACTCGCCGGGACCGGCATCGAGGATGGTGCGCGCGTACACCGGCAGCAGCACCATGTACTGGAAGCCGAAGCCGCCCATGAGGCCGAGCAGCAGCAGCAGGTCGCGCAGGCCGCGCTGGCCCCACACGTAGCGCACGCCCTCGGTGAGCCGGGCCACGGCGGTGCCGGTGGCGTCGATGGCGCGCACCGGCACGCGCATCATGACGAGGCTGCTCAGCACCGCGCCGTACGACAGCGCGTTGATCCAGAAGCAGCCGGCCTCGCCCACCCAGGCCACGAGGACACCCGCAGAGGCGGGGCCGACGATGCGCGCCGAGTTGAACGCCGCCGAGTTGAGGGCGATGCCGTTGGACAGGTCCTCGCGGCCGACCAGGTCGGCGACCAGCGACTGCCGGGTCGGCAGGTCGAAGGCGTTGATGGCGCCGAACAGGAACGCGAGCGTCAGGATCATCCACGGCTGCACCACGCCGAAGGTGACGAGCACCGCGAGCGCCAGAGCCTGCAGCATGGCGAGGGCCTGGGTCACCAGCAGCAGGCGGCGGCGGTCCACCCGGTCCACGAGCACGCCCGCCCACAGCGACAGCAGCATCACCGGCAGGAACTGGGCGAAGCCGAGCAGGCCCAGCATGAGCGGCGAATCGGTGAGCCGGTGCATGAGCCAGCCCTGCGCCACGCTCTGCATCCAGGTGCCCACCAGCGAGATGAGCTGCCCCGTCCAGTAGAGCCGGAAGTCGGTGTGCCGCAAGGCGCGGAGGCTGTGGGAGAGGTCGGCACGCAGGCGTGGGAATGGCACGGCGGCACGCTAGCACGGGGCCGGAGATTCCGCCGGGGGTTGCGGAATGCATGAGCGCGTCGGCGATGGGGAAAGCCAAGCCACTGCCATGAAAGGGCTTGGGAGCCGGTCAGGGGATTGTTAGAATCTCCCGGCCTTCGCCCCGAGGCGCACGCTCACACCGACATCCTCGACTCCGACATCCGTGAGGCTCCCCCCGTGATCCTCTGGCGTCCCCCTGCCAGCGTCGTCACGCTCGTGCTTCTTTCGTCCGCGCTCATCGCTTCCCGTCCGGCGTCCGCCCAGACACCGGCGTGGAGTGCGGACAGTGTCGCGAGCGGGCTCGCATCACCCACATCGCTCGCGTTCGGACCCGACGGCCGGCTCTACGTGCTCCAGCTGAACGGGCGGCTGCACATCTACACGCTCGGCGCCGACCGCAAGCCCGTCGCGACCCAGGTGGTGCCGACGATCGCCAACGACCCGAACGGCGTCTCGTGGGCCTGCCTCGGACTGTCGTTCGACCCGCTCGACCCGCCGGACTCGGTGCGCGTGTACATCTCGCGCACCCGTGTCTACCAGCCGCCGCAGGTGGGCGCCTTCGTCGGGCGGGTCACCAAGCTGACGGGACCCGACTTCAACCAGCCGGTGGACCTGATCTCGGGGCTGCCCGTCTCGCGCATGGATCACGGCACCAACGGCACCTGCTTCGGCGACGACGGCCAGCTCTACATCCAGCAGGGCGGCCACACCAACGCCGGGGTCCCCGGCGACGGACTCAACGGCAACCGCGAGGAGGGGCTGCTCTCGGGCGCGCTGCTCGTCGCCTACGTGCGGCGGCCGGGGTTCGACGGACGCCTCACCTGGAGCGACCCCGATCCGGCGCTGGCGCTCCAGACCGGCGGCGCCGACGTGGAGGTGTACGCACCGGGGTTCCGCAATCCCTACGACCTCGTGATGCACACGAACGGCCTGATCTACGGCACCGACAACGGCCCCAACACCTACTTCCAGAACGGCACGCTGTGGGCCTGCGACTCGATCGGCCCGCCCGCTGCGAGCAGCGACGAGATCAACCTGATCGAGCCGGGCGGCTACTACGGCCACCCCAATCGCCCGCGGTCCGCCGCCGATCCGCGCCAGTGCGCCTACCATCCCCCGACCGACCCGAGCACGGCCGACCACACCGCGCCGCTGCGCATCGTCACGTCCTCCACCAACGGACTGGTCGAGTACCGCTCGCGGCGCTTCGGCGGCGCCATCCGGGGCGACCTGTTCGCCGCCCGCTTCGAGGGCGGACTCGGCCGCGGCACGCTGTCACCCGACGGCCGCACCATGACGAGCTACGTGCCGGGCGGACCGATGTTCGGGTCGCTCGATGTCACCGAGGGACCCGACGGCACGCTCTACGGCGTGCGTTACGGCTCCGGGCAGGTGCTGATGCAGGTGCCCGTGGACCCGCCGCCCGCCTCGGGGCCGCGGCTGTGGCGGATGTGGCCGGAGCGCGGCCCGCACGACCAGCCTCGCACCGTGAGCGTGCGCGGCGGCCGGCTCGCGCTCGGCGTGGCGCCGCAGGTCCAGTTGGACGGCGTGCCGCTCACGGTGACGTCATTCGACAGCGGGCGCGTCACCGTGGTCATCCCGCCCCTGCAGACGCCCGGCTGGCGCTCGCTGACGCTGACCACCGCCGAAGGCACCGACGTGCTCACGAACGCCTATCGCGTCATCCGACCCACGCTCACGGACGGCGACCGGATCCCGCCGGTGATCGAGGTCGTGGAGCCCGAGCGCCGCTACCACGACCGCACGCCGCCCACGCTCACTATCCATGCCCACGACCGGCTCGGGCTCGCCTCCCTCGAGCTGCGCGTGGGGAGCGGCCCGTGGCAGAGCCTCGCCTCGTCGGTCGGGGACACGAGCGTGTGGGTGCTGCACACGCTGACGAACGCCGAGTGGAGCGCCGCGGCGCCGGGCGAGCACGAGGTGCAGCTGCGCGCCACCGACGATGCCGGGCTCGTCACGATCGAGGGCTGGTCGTGGATCAAGGGGCTGCCCGCTTCGGGCGGCGTCCGCATCAACTCGGGCGGCGCCGGCGCGTGGAGCCAGGACGGCCTGTGGTTCTCCCCCGACTCCGCGGTCGTGAGCGGCTCGATGGTGGCCACCGAGCTGCCGATCGCCAAGACGGTGCACCAGTCGCTGTTCCGGGATGCGCGCGCCAGCGTCGAGGGTCAGCCCGCGCCCGATTACCGGCTGCAGCTGGCCAACCGCGCCTACCAGCTGCGGCTCAGCTTCGCCGAGATCGATACCGCCTTCGCCTGCCCCGGCTGCCGCGTGTTCGACGTGGTGGCCGAGGGCGAGACCGTGCTGGCGGACCTCGACCTGTCGCAGGACCCAGGCGCCTTCCACGCCACCGAGCGCGTGGTGGACGTGCTGGTGACGGACGGCGAGCTCAACCTTGCGTTCGGCCCCGGCACGCACGCGGGACTCGTCTCGGCCATCGAGGCCTATCCGCTCGGGCTCTCCGATGTCACGCCGCCCACCATCCAGCCCATCCCCGAGCCCCAGGGCTTCCTCTACACGACGCCACCCCGCCTCACGCTGTCCGCATCCGACCCGCAGGACGGCGAACTCGCCTCGCTGCAGTTCTCGATCGACGGCGGCCCGTGGCGGCCGCTCGCCTCGCGCATCGGCGAACCGTCGCTGGCGTTCGTGTGGACGATGCCGGGGATCGTGCTGCAGGAGCTCTCGCCGGGCACGCACGTGCTGCGCGTGCGCGCCGTGGACCTGGCGGGCCGCATCGCGGAGGCGCCGCCGTGGAGCTTCGCGCGCGACGCGATCGTGGACGTGGACGGCGCGGCGGCGCCGGCCGCCGCGCTCCGCGCGTGGCCCAATCCGGCCCGCGGCGCGTCGCTGCGCGTGGCATTCGCTCAGCCGCTCGCCGGCGAGGCCCGGCTGCGGCTGTTCGACGTCGCCGGCCGCATGCGGCTCGAGCGTGCGCTGGGGTGGCGGCCCGCCGGCGCCGGCGAGATGCGCCTCGACCTCGATGCCGCCCGCATCCCGGCCGGCATCTACTTCGTGCGCCTCGACGCACCCGGCGTGCAGCGCACCACCCGCATCGTGCGCATGCCCTGACGCCGCGGCGGCGGCCGACCGCCGCGGTCACGCGCCACCCGGGATCCCCCGACCGGGTGGCGCTTCCCTTCGGGAGGCTGGCGCGGTGCGGGGCGGCAGGCTAGCGTCGCGCGCATGGAGACCCTGCGCTTCCCCGAGTCGTTCCGCTGGGGCGCCGCCACGTCGGCCCACCAGGTCGAGGGCGGCAACACCGGCAACGACTGGTGGCGGTTCGAGCAGATCCCCGGCGCCATCCGAGGCGGCGACCGCAGCGGCGCCGCCTGCCGCCACTTCGAGCGCTTCGACGCCGACTTCGCGCTCGCCGAGGCCGATGGCCACAACGCCCACCGGCTGTCGTTCGAGTGGAGCCGGCTGGAGCCCGCGCCGGGGCGCTTCGACGCGGGGGCGGTGGCGCACTACCACGCGGTGCTCGAGTCGCTGCGGCGCCGGGGCCTGCTGCCCATCGTCACCCTGCACCACTTCACCAATCCGCTCTGGCTCGCCGACGAGGGCGGCTGGGAGGCGCGCACCGTGGTGGACCGCTTCGAGGCGTTCGTGCGCTTCTGCGCGCGCGAGTTCGGCGGCGAGGTGGATTGGTGGTGCACGGTCAACGAGCCCGAGGTGTACGCGTTCCGCGGCTGGTCCGAGGGGGTGTGGCCGCCTCGCGTGCGCGACGACTCGCGCGCGCTCGGCGTGATCGCGAACCAGCTCGAGGCGCATGGGCGCGCCTACCGCGTGCTGCACGCGGAGGACCGCTGGGACGCCGACGGCGACGGCCGCGCCGTGCAGGCCGGCTTCGCCAAGCACCGCCCGCAGCTCGAGGCGCTGCGGCCGTGGCACCCGCTCGACCAGCTGGTGGCGTACTTCGAGCGCCGCGTCTTCAACGAGGCGGTCGAGCGCGCCGCCATCGACGGCGTCATCGACCTCTCGATCCCGGGCGCACGCGGCGTGCGGCGCGAACTGCCCGAGCTCAAGGGCGCGCTCGACTGGTACGGGCTCAACTACTACACGCGCTGGATGGTGCGCGCCTTCGGCGATCCGGTGCACGTGGCCCGCCCCGGCGCCCGCGTCCAGGACCTCGGCTGGGAGTACCACCCGGCCGGGCTCGAGCAGGCGCTCCTCGCCGCCGCCCGCTTCGGCCGGCCCATCCTGGTGACCGAGAACGGCGTCGCCGACACCAACGACACGCTGCGCCCGCGCGCGATCGTCGAGTTCGCCGAGGCCATGCACCGTGCGATCGCCGGCGGCGCCCAGGTGCTGGGTTACCTGCACTGGTCGCTGCTCGACAACTTCGAATGGTCCGACGGCACTCACGGCCGCTTCGGCCTCTACGGCGTGGACTTCGCGGACGACGCGCGTCCGCGCACGCGGCGCCGCAGCGCCGAGGTGCTGGCGCGGCTCGCGCGCGCCAACGCCATCACCCCCGAGCTGCGGGCGTTCGCCCTCGGCGCGTCCGGCTGAGGGAGTTGGACGCCCCGGCGCCGCCCTTCTACACTCCGCGACCCACCCGAGAGGACCGTGCCATGTCGAAGTGCCCGCTGTGCAAGGACGAGAAGGGCGCGTGCAAGGTCGTCGAACTTCCGAACGGCCGGCTCGCGTGCGAATGCGGCCGTCACCAGTGGCCCAACAGCGCCGTGTTCGCCGAGAGCCTGCGCCGCTCCAACCTGACGGTCGTCCGGACCGTGCACGACTGGACCCAGAGCCTCTAGGCCGTCCGGTCCCCCGACGCCTTGGGCAGCATCCGCGCCAGCTGCCGCAGCTCGCCCGAGAGGTCCGACAGCTCGACCAGGTCGGCGCACAGCCCCCACGCGCCGCGCTCGAGCGCGAAGCCCGCCCCGTCCAGGAGCGCCGACGGCCCGCCGCCGCGCAGCTCGCTCGCGATCACGCGCAGCCCCGCGCGCGACAGCTGCGCGAGCGTGAAGGCGGCATCCGGGGTCATGGCGGTGCCGAGCGGGTCGATCGGCGCCATGACGAAGTCGGGCTCGACGCCCCAGTCGTGCAGCCGCGCCAGCAGCCAGCCGGGATTGCGGGTCTCGAACCCGGTCACGCCGAAGCGCGCGCGGCCATGACGCAGCAGCCGCTCGAGCAGGCGCGGATTCTGGGCCGCCAGCGCAAGGTCGGTGACGTTGGAGCACAGCAGCAGGCCGGCGCGCGAACGCGACGGCCAGCCGCCGGCCTCGTGGTCGATGCGCTCGGCCACGCGCGCCGAGAGGTCGCCCATCAGCGCCGCCGGCAGCAGCGCCACGCGCTCGGCCGCACCCTCGAGCGCGAACGCGCTGTCGCCGCGCTCGCGCGGCTCGCGCAACAGCCAGTGGTCCTCGCGCAGATCGAGCCCGGGCGGGGTGAGCGGCAGCCGGGCCAGCACCGGGAGCGGCTTCTTGAGCGCCGTCAGCGCCGCGCGCATGGGCGCCGACGGCACCGCGCACACGGCCTCGGCGCCGGCGTCGAGCGCCTTGACCAGCCCGACCGCGAGCGACTCGGCCTCGCGGAAGCGGCCGGTCATCTCGAGCAGCCGGTCGCGGCTCGCGCGCACGGGCAGATCGAGCGACAGGATCGAGAGCACCAGGCGCGGCACGCGCGTCCTCATGGCGCCACTCGCGCGGCCACCTTGGGCGTCGCGGCGCGGATGGCCTCGCGCAGCCGCGTCACGCGCAGGGCGCGCCGGGGGTCGAGATCGGCGGCCGCCTCGGCGCCGCCCTCGAGCGCCTGCACGAACACCGCCAGCACCGCCGAGGGATCCCCGGCGTCGAAGGGCGCCGCGGGCCCGCTCTCGCCGGCGAGCACCCGGTGCTCACCCGCGGCGAGCCCGTCGGCGTCCGTGAGCAGCGTCAGCTCGATGGCGTCGTCCGACGCCAGCAGCCGGCCGCGTGCGCCCTCGGCCTCGATGACGATGGCGGGCCGCGGATAGCCGGGCACGCACCACGACAGGTCGATCGAACCCGTGGCGCCGCTCGCCAGCGCGAGTTCGGCATGCAGCTCGTCGGGGCCGCTGCCATACAGCGCCTGCGCCCGCACCTGCCCCACCTCGGCCGGCCCCACGAAACGGTCGAGCAGCATGAGCGCGTCGTCGGCCAGCGGATCGAGCACGTCGCGGTCGGTGGGGCGCGAGGCGGCCGAGAACACGCGCGAGACGTACGACGAGGCCTG
>CAZMQP010000022.1:0-16385 GCA_964568385.1 uncultured bacterium | reverse complement strand
CCCACGCCGGCGATGATGAACGAGAACTCGCCGATCTGCGCCAGACTCATGCCCGCCTGCGCGGCCGTCCGCGTGCCGGCGCCGGTGAGGAACGCGCTCAGCGACACGGCCAGGATCTTGCCCCCGATGACGATGACGCTGAACACCACGACCGCCGCCCAATGCTCCGCCACCACCGACGGGTCGATGAGCATGCCCACCGAGACGAAGAACATGGCCGCGAACATGTCGCGTACGGGCTCCACGAGCCGTTCGATCCGTTCGCCCGCGCCCGACTCGCTCTCGAGCGAGCCGGCGAGGAAGGCGCCGAGCGCGACCGAGTAGCCGATCGCGTGCGCGAGATAGGCGCACCCGAAGCAGATGCCGATGCAGGCCACCAGCGTGGTCTCGGGCCGGTCGAGGCGCACCACGAAGCGCACGAGCCGCGGCACGACCAGCAATCCGACGCCGATCAGCACCACGAGGAATGCGGTGAGGCGAACCACCGTGATCCCCATCGCCCCCGGCGCGAGCGCCTGGCCCGAGGCGGCTGGCGTCAGCATCGCCAGCAGCAGGATCGCGATCAGGTCCTCGATGATGAGGATCCCGAACACGAGGTCGGCCACGCGGCCGCGCACGCCCTGTTCCGCGAATGCCTTGACGATGATGGTGCTCGAGGAGATCGCCACCGCAGCGCCGGCGAAGGCGCTCTCGAGGAACCCCCACCCGAACAACTGGCCGCCCACGAAGCCGAGCCACATCATGAAGCTCGTCTGGAGCACGGCGATCGTCACGACCGGGAATCCGACCTTCACCAGCCGGCGCAGGCTGAACTCGAGCCCGAGCGAGAACATCAGCATGATGACGCCGAGTTCGGACAGCGTGCGGATGACGCCCGGGTCGGCGTAGACCGGGATCATCAGGTGCGGTCCGACGATCAGCCCCGCGGCCAGGTAGCCGAACACCACCGGCTGGCGGAGCCGGCGGAACACGATGGTGGTCAGCGCCGCGACACCGAGCACCAGGGCCAGGTTGCGGAGGAACTCGTGGGCGTCGTGCATGGACCGTGCACGATAGACGAGCCCTCCGGCAGGCGCACCCGCTCCCGGGTCGGTGCGGTGGGGCCGCTGGCTCGCGGGTGCATCGCAAGAGGTTGCCTCGGTGCCCGAACGACCCAGGGCCAGGCACCTCATCGAGCCCGACTCCATGCGGGCGAGACGCGTCCTCGATCGCGGCACATGCCACCGGCGGCAAGAACGAGGGCGGGCCTTGGACTGGCAGGCGACGCGGGAGTCGTGACCGGCCGGGCATTGAGGCGGCGCCCGGCCAGCGTGTAGGCTCCCCCAATTGCCGGTCCCACACGCGCCCCCGCCGGGCGCCGGGGCGCACCATCCACCCGGAGGAGCCGCTCGAGATGCCCCCCGAACCGCACGAAGCGCACATGCGCGAGGCCATCCGGCTGTCGGTCGAGAATGCCGGGTCCGGCCAGGGCGGGCCCTTCGGGGCGGTCGTGGTGAAGGACGGCCGCGTCATCGCCCGAGGGGTGAATCAGGTGACGCGGCGGCTCGACCCGACCGCTCACGCGGAGATCGTCGCCATCCGCCTCGCCTGCGAGGCGCTGGGCAGCTTCCAACTCACCGGCTGCGAGGTCTACTGCAGCTGCGAGCCGTGCCCCATGTGCCTGGGCGCGCTCTATTGGGCCCGCCCCGACGCCATCTGGTTCGCGAGCACACAGCAGGACGCGGCGGCGGCCGGATTCGACGACGCCTTCATCTACGACGAGATCGAGCGGCCCCCTGCCGAGCGCCAGCTGGCGACGCGCCAGATCCTGCGCGAGGAGGCGCTCGCGGCCTTCGCACGCTGGAAGGCGAACGATCGCCGGGAGGAGTACTGAGCGTGGTGCACTTCCTGCTCAATGACCTGCTGGTCGAGAGCGACGCCCCGCCCGGCACGGTGGCGCTCGACGTGATCCGATATCACCGCCAGCTCACCGGCACCAAGATCGGCTGCCGCGAGGGGGACTGCGGCGCCTGCACCGTCCTGGTGGGCACGCGCGACGGCGACCGCGTGGACTACCGCACCATGACGTCCTGCCTCCTCGCGCTCGGCAGCCTGCACGGCAAGCACGTGGTGACCGTGGAGGGGCTGACCCTGCCGGGCCTCTCCCCCGTTCAGCGCGCCATCGCCGATGCGCACGGGACCCAGTGCGGCTTCTGCACGCCGGGCTTCGTGGTCTCGCTGTCGAGCTGCTGCCTGTCGCGCGAACCCGTCGGCGGCGTCGAGGCCGCGCGCGCCATGGACGGCAACATCTGCCGCTGCACCGGCTACAAGTCGCTCGAGCGCGCCGCGCTCGCGATCGCCGGGCAGCTGGCCGGCAAGGACGCCGCCGACCCGGTCGCGTGGTCGGTGGCGCACGGCCATCTGCCGGCCTGGTTCCTGACCGTGCCCGAGCGGCTCCGGCTCATCCCGCCGGCGCCCGGGCCCGCGCCGGCGGCGACGGTGCTCGGCGGCGGCACGGACCTGTACGTGCAGCGCCACGACGCGATGACCCAGGCGCCGGTGCGCCCCGTGGCGGACGACGCCCCGCTGCGCGGGATCCGGCGCGAGGGCGGCGACTGCGTCATCGGCGCCGCCGCCGTGGTGACCGACCTGCTCGAGTCCCCGCTGCTGCGCCAGCACTTCCCGCGCCTCGAGGCGCACCTGCTGCTGGTGTCCTCGACGCCGATCCGCAACATGGGCACGCTCGCGGGCAACTTCGTCAATGCCTCGCCGATCGGCGACCTCACCGCGTTCTTCCTCGCGCTGGGGGGCATCCTGACGCTGCGCTCGGCCGCGGGCGGGACCCGGCAGGTGGCGCTGGACCGCTTCTACACGGGCTACAAGCAGATGGACCGCCGGCCCGACGAGATCGTCGAGTCGGTGCGCTTCCCGCTGCCCACGTCCTCGACGCACGTGGGTTTCGAGAAGGTCAGCAAGCGCACGTTCCTCGACATCGCCAGCGTCAACTCGGGGGCGCGGTTCGAGATCGAGGACGGCGTCGTGCGCGACGCCCGCCTCAGCGCCGGCGGCGTGGCTCCGGTGCCGATGCTGCTGCGCCGCGCGGGCGCGGCGCTCGCGGGCCACCGGCTGACCGCCGAGCGTGTGCGCGAGGCCTGCGCCGCGGCGCAGGCCGAAGTGGCGCCCATCAGTGACGCCCGCGGCTCGGCCGACTACAAGCGGCTGCTGCTCCGCCAGCTCCTCATCGCCCACGTGCTCGAGCTCTTCCCCGGCGCCCTCGAACTGGAGTCCCTCGTATGAGGAACGTGGACGCCGAGGGGCACGTCACCGGCCGTTCGCTCTATCTCGACGACCTCGCCGTGCCTGCGGGCACGCTGTTCGCGCTGCCGTGCGACGCGCCGACCGCGCACGCGCGGCTGCTCCGCCTGGACCTCGCGCAGGCGGCGCAGGTCCCCGGGGTGGTGCGGATCCTGACGGCGAGGGACATCCCCGGCCAGAACCAGATCGGCGGCATCATCGCCGACGAGCCGCTGCTGGCCGAGGACACCATCCACTTCCACGGCATGCCGGCCGCGCTGGTAGTGGCCGAGAGCGAGGCCGCCGCCCGGCAGGCGCGCGAGCGACTCCGCTTCGAACTCGAGCCGCTCGAGGTGATCACGGACCCGCGTATGGCGCGCGAGCGCGGCGAACTGATCGTGCCGCCGCGCACCTTCCGGATCGGCGATCCCGACGCCGTGTGGGACACCTGCGCCCACGTCTTCGAGGGCCGCGCCGACACCAACGGGCAGGAGCACCTCTACATCGAGACCCATGGCGCCTTCGCCCTGCCCACCGAACACGGCGGCCTGCGGGTGGCCTCCTCGACGCAGGGACCGACCGCCGTCCAGCGCACCATCGCACGGGTGCTCGGCCTGCCGATGCACCGCATCGAGGTGGACGTCACGCGGCTGGGCGGAGGCTTCGGCGGCAAGGAGGACCAGGCATCGGCGTGGGCGGCACTCGCCGCGCTGGCGTGCCACGTGCTGCGCCGGCCGGTCAAGCTCAGCCTCCACCGCGCGGACGACCTGCGCATGACCGGCAAGCGTCACCCCTACTCGAGCGACTTCCGCATCGGGCTGGACGCCTCGTACCGCATCCTCGCCTACGAGGCGACGTTCCATCAGAACGCGGGCGCGGCGGCCGACCTGTCCCCCGCCGTGCTCGAGCGCACGCTGTTCCACGCCACCAACAGTTATGCCATCCCCCACGTGCGCGCCACCGCGTACTCGTGCCGCACGCACCTGCCCCCGAACACCGCGTTCCGCGGTTTCGGCGGGCCCCAGGGCATGTTCGTGATCGAGTCCGCCATCGCGCAGGCGGCCGCCGCGCTCGGCGTGCCGGCGCGCACGATCCAGGAGCGCAACCTGCTCGCCGAGGGCGACGAGTTCCCGTACGGCCAGATCGCCGAGCGCGTGCACGCCCGCGCGACCTGGGCCCAGGCCGACCGCGCCTACGACTTCGCCGCCATGGAACGCGAGGTGGCGGCCTTCAACGCCGCCAGCCGCTCGCACGTGCGCGGCATGGCGGTGATGCCGGTGTGCTTCGGCATCTCGTTCACCAACACGCCCATGAACCAGGCCCGCGCGCTGGTCCATGTCTACCAGGACGGCAGCGTGGGCGTGAGCACGGGCGCGGTCGAGATGGGCCAGGGCGTCAACACCAAGCTGGTGCAGGTGGCCGCCGCCGCGTTCTCGATCGCGCCCGAACGCGTGCGGATCGAGAGCACCAACACGACGCGCGTCGCCAACACCTCCCCGAGCGCCGCCAGTGCGACCGCCGACCTCAACGGCAAGGCGCTCGAACGCGCCTGCGAGGCGGTGCTCGGGCGGCTGCGCGACAAGGCGGCGCGGCTGCTCGGAAGGCCGCTCGAGGACATCACGCTCTCGGACGAGCGCGTGCTCGACGAGGGGCGCCCCACCGAGTGGGACTGGGCCCGGCTGGTGCACGCGGCGCACTGGGACCGCGTCAATCTGAGCGAGAGCGCCCACTACGCCACGCCCGTCATCCGCTTCGACAAGACGACCGAGAAGGGGCATCCCTTCGCCTACCACGTCTACGGCACGGCGGCGGTCATCGCCACCGTGGACCGCGTGCGGGGCACCTACGAGATCGACGCCGTGCGGCTCGTGCACGACTTCGGCCGCACGATGAATCCGGCCGTGGACCTCGGGCAGGTCGAGGGCGGGCTGGTGCAGGGCCTCGGCTGGATGACCATGGAGGAGGTGCTCTACGACCCCGACGGCCGGCTGCGCAGTCATGCGCTCAGCACCTACAAGGTGCCGGACGTGCACAGCGCCCCGCGCGAGATCCTGGTCGAGGCGCTGGAGAGCGACGGGCACCCCATGGCCATCCGCCGCAGCAAGGCCGTGGGGGAACCGCCGCTCATGTACGGCATCGGCGCCTACTTCGCGATCCAGAACGCCGTGCGCGCGGCGCGCCCCGACGCCCCGCTCCGATTCGACGCGCCCTTCACCCCCGAGAAGGTGCTGATGGCGCTGTACGGCGGCACCCCGGCCGCCGCGGACCTCACCCCCGCCGCCGCCCCTCGAGGATCCGAAGGAACGAGCGCGACCGCAGTTCCTCGAGGGTGAGTCCGGTCTCGAGCACCTCCGCCTCGCTCAGCGCGCCGCAGTTGAGGCCGCGCAGGAAGTAGTTGAGCAGGCCCTGTCCGGTGGCGGCGTCATCGAAGGTGTCGTCGGTGAGCGTGGCGCGGGCCGCCTTGTGGACGAAGGCGCGCAGCCGCTCGGTGGCCTCCTCGCGGCTCTCGAGGAAGAAGCTGTAGACGGCTGCGTAGCGGGACGGCAGCTGGGCGGGATTGAGGTCCCAACCCTGGTAGAGCCCCTTCCACAGCGAGTGGCGCGTGTGGCCGAACGCCTTCCGCCAGCCCCGATGCACCACGTCGCGGTTCTCGCGGCGCTGGCTCGGCGTGAGCCGCTCGCCCCGGTGCGGGCCGATGGGCATGACGTGGGTGGCGCCGTCACTGAGCCACACGCCGGTGCCGCCGAGCGCCACCTTCATGACGTGGTGCGCGAAGTCGCAGACGGCGTGCCCCATGTCCTGGTAGCGGGCGGTGATGTTGCACGCCGCCGTGTAGTCGTAGGTGCCGAATGCGGTCGCCTGCATGCGTCCGCGGCCGGCGGAGACGAACGCCCTCAGCGGGCTGCGGCCGTCCCGGTCGAGCACCGCCTGGGTCGTCTCCACCATCATCTCCATGCGCAGCGAGCCCTCGGCCAGCGCCGTGGCCGACTCGAGCGCCTCGAAGGCGTCGGCGAGCGCGGAGACCTGCTCCGGCAGCGTCACCTTGGGCAGCATCACGACGAAGTTCGGCGGCAGCCGCCCGCCGGTCTCGGCCGCGAGCGTCGTGACGAACAGGTCCAGCGTGCGCAGGCCGCGCTCCTTGAGATCCTCGGTGAACGGCTTGATGCGGATGCCGAGGAAGGGCGGCAGCGATCCCGCGGCCATGCCCCGAGCCACCTCGCGCGCGGCGGCGACGGCGGTGGCGTCCTCCTCCTCGGCGGAGCGGTGCCCGAAGCCGTCCTCGAAGTCGATGCGCAGGTCCTCGACCGGCTCGCGCTCGAGCTTGGCGACGACCTTGGCGTAGGTGGCGTGGGCCAGCCAGCCCGGGATGGCGCGGCGTTCGGCCTCGTTCGCGCGCTCGAGGCGGCGCGCGACCCGGGCGGCCTCCGCGGCACGGCGCGGCAGATCCTCGTGACCCGGAAGTGCCAGCGCGCGGCCGAAGGTGGCGAAGTCGGGCGCATGCTCGCGCAGGGAGCGCAGCGCCGCGTCCCCGAGGCGCCGGGCGCTGTCGGCGCGGAACAGGTCGGCGCCGCCGTAGACCGTGTGCACGGGCTGCCGGTCCTCGCGGTCGCCCGGGTAGGCCTGCTGGAAGGCGTGGTTGGCGCGGGCGAGTCCGGCCAGGATGCGCGCGCGCGCGTCGTCGGGGATCGAGAGCGTCATGGCGCCGCTCAGCTGCCGCGGTACGTGCTGTAGCCGAAGGGGCTCAGCAGCAGCGGCAGGTGGTAGTGGCCGCCGTCCTCGAGGCGGCACACCACCTCGACGTGCGGGTAGAACGCCGCCCCCGAGTGCGCGTCGAGGTAGGCGCCGGTGTCGAATCGCAACTGGTAGGTGCCGGCCGGCAGGGACGCGCCCTCCGGCACCAGCGACTTCACGCGGCCGTCGGCGTCGGTGACCCCGGCGCCGACCGCACTCCAGCCGCCGTCCACCTGCCGGCTGAGGGTGACGGGGATGCCGGCGGCGGGCCGGCCGCGCGCGGTGTCGAGCACATGCGTCGTGATGCGGCTCATGCGAGGAGCTTCTCCAGTCGGAGTCGGGTGATGCGGTGCTGTTCGGCGGCGGCGATGCGGAGTTCGTCGTCGGGCTCGTTGCCGAGCCGCGCCTCGAGCCGTTCGAGCATCTCGGCCGCCGTGAGCCCGGTGGCGCAGACGATGAACAGGTGCCCGAAGCGCGCCTCGTAGCGGCGGTTGCCCTCGGCGAGCCGTTCGAGCACATGGCCCGGCGCCCCGGCGACGCCGCTCTGCTCCCCGCTCGCCCACTCGCGCGTGTCCGCGAAGCGGCTGGCGAGGCGGTCGAGACCGCCGATCGGCGGATGGTGCGTGAAGGCCTCCCTGAAATCAACGGGCCCGCAGTCCGCCCACGCCCGGTCGCTGGCGCGATGCACGGCCTCGGCGCTGCCGAAGGGGCGGGCGGACAGCATCACCTCCACCCATCGCGAGGCGCCGCAGCATCGCGTGAGGGCGGCCCTCGCCTCGGACTCCGGCAGCGCGTCGAACTCGGCCGTGGTCATCCGGCGGCGAGCGTGCCGAAGGCGCGCAGGCGGCCCACTCCGCCGTCCGGGAAGATGCTGAGCTGCACGTGGGTCACCGGCGACTGGCCGGGCGGCAGTTCGTACTCGTGCTCGCGGTCGGCCTCGAGCTTCTCGGGCCCGAGCAGCACACGCCACTCCATGCGCGTGGGGTCGTCGTGGTCCGCATCGCAGCCGTCCAGCCGGAACCGGTCCGGGTAGTTGCCCTTGAAGTGCGCGGTGTCCACGATCACGCGCTGCAGCACACCCCGGTGCGCGAGGCGGACCACGACCCAGTCGCGATTGCCGGGCGTGCGATTGCGCCGGGTCTCCCAGCCATCCCCCATGTCCACGCCGCGGCCGGGCATGAGCAGGTTCTGCATGTGGCTGAAGAACATGTCGTTGCACGCCAGCGCCCGCGCGCCGTTGCGGGCGGCGGCCAGGTCCACGGCCTCGCCGGACGCCTGCTTCGACCAATCGCGCCACACGTCGCCGTACACGCGCAGGCGCGCGACTCCGCCGTCCGGGAAGATGTGCAGCCGCACGTGGGTCGCGATGCCCTCCGGCCCGGCCGGGCTCGCGGCCGCGAGGAAGTGGTGGCTGCCCGGGGACAGCGGCGTGCGCGGCAGGATCTCGGTCCAGGCCTCCCCCGCGCCGTCCGGGCTCGCGAGCCCCGCGGGCGCGTGACAGGCCTCGATGGCGCAGAACGGCGGGTGATTGCCGAGGAAGTGGCTCGTGTCCACGTCGAATCCGTGCACGCGGCCGGGCGCCCCCAGTTCGAGGACGGCGATGTCGTGGCCCTCGGTGCGCTTGCGGCGGCTCTCCCAGCCGTCCATCCACTTTCCCCGGTCCGTGTACTTGCCGGGGATGAAAACGGCGTCCCCGGGCCGGATCAGGTTCTCCTTCTCGGCGAAGAAGTCGTCGGTGCACCACAGCACCCGTCCGCCGAAGCGCTCGGCGGCGAGGTCGGTGAGCCGGGTGAAATCGGGCCGCTGGGAAGCGTCGTCCACGTCAGGGTCTCCGGTGTTCGAGCAGCGTGCCGCGCGGGGGGCCCGACACCCTAGCATGCGGGTGCGCCTCCTCTCCCGCGACGAGGGTGCGCTCGACCACGCCCGCCAGCCGGCGGCCGGCGTACGGGGTGAGCGGATGACGGTGCAGCACCTCGCCCGGCTCCACGACATCGTCGCGGTCGGGGTCCCAGACGACGAGGTCGGCGTCGCGCCCGGCCTCGAGCGCGCCCTTGCCCGGCAGTCCGAGCAACGCCGCCGGGCGGGCGGACATCAGCGCCGCCACCTGGTCGAAGCTGAAGCCGCGCGGCCGCGCGCCGGTCCAGAAGGCGCGCAGTCCGAACTGGAGTCCGGCGATGCCGCCCCAGGCGCGCGCGAAGTCGCCGCTCTCGATCCGCTTCCACTCGGGCGGCGCCGGCGAGTGGTCGGTGGCCACCAGGTCCAGCACGCCGGTCCGCAGCCCCTCCCACAACCGTTCGTTGTTCGCCCGGTCGCGGATGGGAGGGGCGCACTTGTACTCGACGGCGCCGTCGGGGATGTCCTCGGCGCAGAACAGCAGGTAGTGGGGGCAGGTCTCGGCCGTCACCCGCACGCCGCGCTCACGCGCAGCGGCGATGAGATCGAGTGAGCCGGCCGACGACACGTGCACGATGTGGAGCCGGATGCCGGACGACTCGGCGAGCGCCAGCATCATGGCGATGGCGCGCTCCTCCCAGTCCGGCGGCCGCGAGGCGAGCCACGCCGCGTAGCGGCGCGGCTCCGCCGCCAGCGCCGCGGCCCCGGGGCCCGGTGCCTCGAGTTCGCAGTGCACGAGCAGCGGCACGTCCAGGCGTGCCAGCGCCGGCAGGGCGCGGCGCAGGTCCGCCTCACTCGCCGCCGGGAACTCGTCGATGCCCGAATGCGTCAGGAATGCCTTGATCCCGAGCACACCGGCGCGCGCGAGCGGCTCCATGGCGTCGGCGTTCCCGGGCACCAGGCCGCCATGGAATCCGCAGTGCACGTGCAGCCGGCCCTCGGCGGCGCGGCGCTTGAGCGCCAGCGCCTCGGGCGTCGTGGTCACCGGGCTCGAGTTGAGCGGCATGTCCGCCAGCGTGGTCACCCCGCCCGCCGCAGCGGCCCGCGTGGCGGTGTCGAAGCCCTCCCAGTCGGTTCGTCCGGGCTCGTTGATGTGCACGTGCGGGTCCACGAGGCCGGGCAGGACGACGCGGTCGCCGACGCTCTCGAATCCGAAGCCCTCGCGCTCCGCCCGCCCCGCCGCCACCTCGAGGATGCGCGCGCCCTCCCACAGCACCGTCGCCTCGCGCGTCCCCGAGGGCGTGACCACGCGGCGGCTGTGCAGGGCGCGGCGGGTCATGGTCAGCGGTCGGTCCGGGCGCCCTGCAGGATCCAACGGCGGAGCAGCAGGCGCTCCTCCGCGGTCATGCCGGTCTTGTTGGCGAGCGGCATGGACTCGGTGCGCACCGCCCGCAGCAGGATGCTCTGCGCGCTGGCCTGGATCTGCTCCGGGCGGTCGAGCACGAGGCCGTTGGGGGCGACCACGAACACGTCGTCGGTGGGCGTGGCGCTGTGGCAGCTGGCGCAGCGCGACTGGATCACGGCGTGCACCTCGCCGTAGGCCACCGGGGTCGAGGCGTCGATCGCGTCCTCGAAGGCGGGCGACACTGCCACGCTGACGGCCACCAGCGTCATCAGGCTCGCCGCCAGCAGCCACGGCCGGCGGATGCCGCGTTCGAACAGGTTCCAGTAGTGCTTGAGGCCGGCGCTGGCGAGGATCAGCGCCAGCAGCACGGCCGCCCGCTGCGGATGCGCGAACGTGCTCGGGAAGTGCGGGCTGATCATGGTGAAGACGACCGGCAGCGTGAGGTAGTTGTTGTGCAGCGAACGCAGGCCGGCCCGCCTGCCCAGCGCGGGGTCCACGGGGCATCCGGTGCGCGCGGCGCGCACCAGCGCGCGCTGGGAGGGGATGATCACGAAGAACACGTTGCCGGCCATGAGCGTGCCGATGACCGCGCCGACATGCAGGTAGGCGGCCCGGCCGCTCAGGAGGTGCGTGAGTGCGAACACCAGCGCCGCGAGCAGCAGGAACCCGGCGGCGGCGAACGCGCGCGGGCGCTCGATCAACGGCGAGCGGCAGAGCGCGTCATAGACGAACCATCCGGCCACGAGGGCGCCGACGCCGATGGCGAGCGCCGCGGGCAGCGGCAGATCGGCCACCGCGGGATCGATGAGGAACGAGCGGGCGTCGGCGTAGTAGACCATCACCAGCAGCGACACGCCCGAGAGCCAGGTGAAGTAGGCCTCGTACTTGAACCAGTGCAGCTTGTCGGGAAGCCGGGCGGGCGCGCCCTTGTACTTCTCGACGTGGTAGAAGCCGCCCCCGTGCACCGCCCACAGGTAGCCGGCCAGTTCGTCCCTCACGCCACGCGTCCGTTCGAGATGGTTCTCGAGGAAGATGAAGTAGAAGGACGCCCCGATCCACATGATGCCCGCGATGACGTGCGTCCATCGCACCAGCAGCTGTCCCCATTCCGCCACATGGTTCTGCATCGGGGTGCCGGCGATGGCCGCGTGCACGAGCAGGCCCGCCGGCAGGAGCACGGCGACCCAGCGAGACACGGCGCGCGTGGCGGCGGCGCGCTCCAGCGCCTCCTCGAGGTCGATGCGGGCGTCCTCCGTCAACTCGGATGAGGCCAGCCGGGCCGCCAACTCGGCGGCACGCCTCCGGGCGGCCAGCCACACGACGAGCGCCAGTGCACCCAGCACGAGGGCCGCGACGAACAGGGCGTGGGAGAGGCCGGCGGCGGGCGACATGGGCGGCGACTCTACGCGCCACGATCGCCTCCGGCCAGCCGCCGAGCGGGCGCCTTCGTTGCGACTTCGGACGAACGCGGCACGGCCTCGCACCTCCGCGCATCCCACGGCTGGCGGCGGAGCACACCCTCGGAGCATGATGGCGGGCGCTCATCGACCCCACCCCCGATCCGCGCTGCCCGATGCGCGAGCCCGTCCGGCCCCACGGAGATCACGCCCCATGCGCCGCCGTCCCGCCCCGGTCCTCGCCCTGGCCTCACTGTCGCTGCTCATCGTGGCTTCCGGTTGCGGCGCCGGCGGGGCCGCGAGTGAACGGGGCCGCGGTGGCCGGGGCCCCACCCCCGTCGCCGCCGAACGCGTGGAACCGGCCGACCTCGTGCGCCACGTCCGCCTCGCGGCCCCGATCGAGCCGCTTCGGACCGTGTCGGTGAGCGCCCAGGCCGCCGGGACGGTGCTGGAGGTGCACGCCGAGGAGGGCAGCCGCGTCGCGGCCGGAGAGCGGCTCGCCGAACTTGACGCCCGCGAGACCCGCGCCCAGTACGAGCGGGCCCGCGCCGTGCTCGCCAACGCGGAGGCCGCGTTCCAGCGTACCGAGCGCCTGCGCGCCGGGGAGATCGCCTCGCAGGCCGACCTCGACGCGGCCCGCGCCGCCTACGGCATCGCCCGGGCGGACGCCGACCTCTGGCGCACGCGCCTCGAGTTCACCCGCATCGTCGCGCCCATCGCCGGGATCGTCACCGCCAAGCGGATCGAGCGCGGCAACTCGGTGAGCGCCAACCAGCCGCTGTTCGACATCGCCGACGCTTCGCGGCTGGTCGTGCGCGTGCGCGTCTCGGAGCGCGACGTGGTGCATCTGGCCCCCGGCGTGCGCGTGGCCGTCACCCTCGACGCCTACCCCGGCGCGCGGCTCGACAGCCGCGTGCGGCGCGTGTTCCCGAGCGCCGATGCCGGCAGCCGCCTGGTGCCGGTCGAGATCGAGCTGGGCCCGGCGCCGGCGGGTGTGGTGGTCCGGCCCGGTTACCTGGCGCGCGCCGAGTTCTCGCTCGAGCGCCGCGAGCAGGTGCTCACCGTGCCCACCTCCGCCGTCGGCGTGAGCGAACAGTCGAGCTTCGTGTACGTGGTCGCCGCCGACACCCTGCAGCGTCGCGAGGTCGAGACCGGCATGACGACCGAGGGCCGCGTCGAGATCACGCGCGGGCTGCAGGCTGGCGAGTCGGTGGTGCGCTCGGGGCACTCCAATCTGCGGCCCGGCCTCGCGGTGCGCGTGCAGGGCGACGGCGCCGCGACGGGCCCGGGACGATGAGCGCCCCCCGCCCGCACGGCGGGTTGTCCAGCCTCTCGATCCGCCGGCCCATCGGCGTCCTGGCCGCCTCGTCGGTGATCGTCGTGGTGGGCCTCTTCTTCGCCGGCCAGCTGTCGCTCGACCTGCTGCCGCAGATCATCTACCCGCAGGTGCGGGCGAGCGTGTCGTACCCCGGCGTGGCGCCCGAGGTGATGGAGGAGACCGTCACCCGCGTGCTCGAGACCTACCTCGCCCCCACCGAGGGCGTCATCTCGCTCGAGAGCACGACGACCGAGGGCAGCAGTGACGTGGACCTGATCTTCGCCTACGGCACCGACATCAACTTCGCGCTGCAGGACGCATCCAAGAACCTCGACCGCGCGAGGGCGCGGCTGCCCGAGGACGCCGAGCCGGCGGTGATCCGCAAGTTCGATCCGTCCCAGATCCCCGTGTACGAGGTCGGCATCAGTTCGCCGACGCGCGACCTCGTGGAACTGCGCAACTGGGTGGATCTGCGGCTGCAGCCGCAGCTGCTCACCGTGCAGGGGGTCGCTTCGGTGGACGTCTCGGGCGGGCTGGTGCGCGAGATCCGCGTGACGCTCGACCAGGAGCGGCTGCGCTCCTACGGACTCACCGTGTCCGACGTGCTCACCCGCATCCGCGCCGAGAACCAGGACGTCGCGGTGGGCCAGCTCGTTTCCAGCTCCTACGAGATCGTCGGCAAGACCACGGGCAAGTTCAGTACCGTGGACGACCTGCGCGCGCTGCGCCTGCCGGTCCCCGGCTCGCGCGAGCGCATCCCGTTGTCCGAGATCGCCACCGTCACCGACACCCACCAGGAGCAGCGCACCTGGTCGCGCCTCGACGGCATTCCCGCAGTCAAGATCTCGGTGCGCAAGCAGCCGGACGCCAACACCGTGCAGGTGGCGCAGGGCATCGGCGCCAAGCTCGCCGAACTGGAGCGCTCGCGTTTCGTGCCCGACGACATCGGCTTCGAGGTCGTGGCCGACCAGTCCTTCTTCATCCGCAGCGCGGTCGGCGGCGTGCAGAGCGCCGCCCTCGTCGGCGCGGCGCTCGCCATGCTGGTGGTGCTCCTGTTCCTGGGCAGCCTGCGCAAGACGTTCGTGATCGGACTCTCCATCCCGCTCGCCATCCTCGCGACGTTCCTCATGATGGGGCTCGGCGGACTCACCCTGAACATCATGAGCCTCGGCGGACTGGCCCTCGGCGTCGGGCTGCTCATCGACAACTCGATCGTGATGCTCGAGAACATCTTCCGGCATCGCAACGAGGGGCTCGGCGACCCCGACGACGCCGCGCACGCCGGCAGCCACGAGGTCGCCTCCGCCGTCGTCGCCTCGACGCTCACCAACCTCGCCTCGGTGGTGCCCTTCCTCCTGATCAGCGGGCTGGCGGCGCTCATCTTCCGCGAACTCATCCTGACCATCTCGTTCGCGAACATCGCCGCCCTCGGCGTGGCGCTGACGCTGGTGCCGATGCTGTCGGCGAAGCTCGCGCGCGTCCGCTGGACGAGCGGCCTCGAGCGCCACCCCGTGGTCACGGGTTTCGACCGCGCGCTGCAGGGCATGACCGAGCGGTATCGCGCACTGGCGACCCGGGCCGTCGCGGCACGCGTGTGGGTGCTGCTGGCCGCCTTCGGTGCGCTGGCGGGGACGCTGTGGCTCACGCGCGGACTCGGCAACGAGTTCCTGCCCTCGGTGGACGACGGGCAGGTCAGCATCCACCTGCGGCTGCCTCCCGGCAGTTCGCCCGAACGCGTCAATGAGGTGACCCGGCAGGTCGAGGCCCTTGTCGCCGAGATGCCGCACGTCGTGCACGTGTTCGCCACGGCGGGCGGATCGTTCTTCGGCGGCGGCGGCTCGGGTGGCGCCCGCGGGCAGATCAGCGTGCAGATCGTGCCGGCGAACGAGCGGCGTGACATGCCCGCGACGGCGTGGGTGGCCGCGATGCAGCAGAAGGTGCAGGCGCTCGGCATCCCGGGGGCGCAGATCCACGTCCGTCCGCCCCGCATCCGCGGCCTGCGCACCAACACGGCCAATGCCGACCTCGCCGTCTCCATCCAGGGCGACGACACGCGCGTGCTGCAGCGGCTCGGCGCCGAGGTCGAACGCCGCCTGAGATCGGTGCGCGGCATCAACGCCGTGGAGTCCTCCACCGAGGCCGCCAGTCCGCAACTCGCCATCCGGCTCGACCGCCAGCGCACCGCCGACCTCGGCCTCGACGCCGCCGAGGTCGGGCAGACCGTGCGCACGGCCCTCGACGGCACCGTGGCGACCCGCTTCACCGAGGGCAACAACGAGTACGACGTGCGCGTGCGCCTGCCGCGCGAGGACCTGAAGAGCCCCGAGGACCTCGCGGCCATCGCCCTCTTCCCCGGCGACGGCGCTCCCGTGAGCCTGCGTGACGTTGCGGACGTGCGGCTGGGCACCGGCCCGACCGCCATCCTGCGGGTGAACCAGAACCGGCAGATCCGAATCACGGGCGACATCGACGATGCCGTCGCCACCGTGGGCCAGGTCTCGGATGCCGCACGAGCGGCGCTGCGCGACCTCGAGCTGCCCGAGGGCTATGCCATCCTGTACGGCGGCGAGGAAAAGGCGGCGGCCGAGAATCAGCGCAACCTGCTCATCGTGACCCTGCTGGCCGTCTTCCTCGTGTTCGTGGTGATGGCGATCCAGTACGAGAGCCTGAGCGATCCGCTGACCATCATCGTCTCCATTCCGCTCGCGCTGATCGGCGTCGGCCTGCTGCTGGCGGCCACGCGCACGCCGCTCAGCGCCCCCGTGCTGCTCGGGGTCATCCTGCTCGCCGGCATCGTCGTGAACAACGCCATCCTGCTCGTGGAGTACGTCGAGATCGCGCGCCGCGAGCGCGGCATGAGCCTCGAGGACGCGGTGGTGCAGGCGGGCGCCACGCGCCTGCGCCCCATCCTGATGACCACCCTCACCACGGTCCTCGGCATGCTGCCGCTGGCGCTCGGGCTCGAGGAGGGCTCCGAGCTCATGCAGCCGCTCGCCATCGCGGTGATCGGCGGGCTCACCGGCTCCACCGTGCTGACCCTGATCGTCATCCCCTGCGTGCACGTGGCCATGCAGCACTCGGCGGCACGGCTGCGCGAGTGGCTGACCGGCCGCCGTCCGGCGGAGGGCGCCGCACCGACCTCCTGAGCCGAAGGCTCAGGAGGGCCGCACCACCGCCGTCACCCGCTGCTCGCCCGCGCGCTCGAAGCGCAGGCGCAGTTCGACCGCGTCGCCCTCGCGCAGTGGCCGGCGCAGCCCGAGCAGCATGATGTGGTGCCCGCCCGGCCTCAGTTCCACGGCCTCGCCCGCGGGCAGCGTCACCGAGGCCACGCGCCGCATGCCCATGGCGCCGGAGGCATCGGCGACCACCTCGTGGATCTCGGCGGCCGCCGCGACCGAGTCGGCGACCGCGACCGAGGCGAGCGCAT